>NZ_WIVR01000227.1:0-284 GCF_009600525.1 Pseudomonas sp. FSL R10-1350 | reverse complement strand
TCGCGGCTAACCCGGCGTCCTGCCGGGTTACCCACTGCGCAAAACCTGCGTTCGGCCAGCGTGGTTTAATGGGGCCTCTTAGATCAAGATCAAAAGCAAGATCCAGATCAAAAGATCGCGAGCAAGCTCGCTCCTATAAAGCCCTTAAAATCAATTACTTATTTTATGTTTGATAAGAGGGGCCGCCCCGTCTTCGACGCCGCGCTGTCGCGCAGCAAACAGGCGACTGTAGTCGCTGACGAGGTACGAAGGCTGCGATCGGCTGCATGCAGCCGTAAAACCAT
>NZ_WIVR01000226.1:0-289 GCF_009600525.1 Pseudomonas sp. FSL R10-1350 | reverse complement strand
GTTTACGGACAACTTAAAGAAGCGATGGGCGACCTGTTCGACCGCTCGGTGACGATCTATGACACCGATCCGGACACCGGTAAGGACCGTACTGTCACAACCCGATGGATCAGCGACAAGGCTTACATCGACGGAACAGGCCGAATTCAGTTGACGTTCGCCCCTCGGGTGATCCCCTACATCACACGTCTCGAGTCCGAGTTCACGTCATACCGTTTGGAGAAAATCAGTGGCATGTCGAGCGTTCACGCTGTACGGCTCTACGAGCTACTGGTGCAGTACCTCACAA
>NZ_WIVR01000225.1:0-289 GCF_009600525.1 Pseudomonas sp. FSL R10-1350 | reverse complement strand
CGCGCAGTATATACAACGGCTCGACGCGCTATATGCAATGTTCAAAAGGCGAGTATCCGCGGGATGCGGTGTAAGTCACAGACTGATGGCATTGTGCTTGCGGCTCTGCGTAGTCTGGCTATGCTCACTGCCTGCGGGGCTCAATCAATAGTGCTTGAATCTCCGAGGTGCGTGAGCTCTGGCATTTAGGGCTAAGTGCGCAGGCGGTTTGTTGTGTCTTGAATCGTTTGAATTATCAATAGACAGCACCCCCAAGGGATTGAGCCATGTTCGATTTACACCGCAAAGC
>NZ_WIVR01000224.1:0-289 GCF_009600525.1 Pseudomonas sp. FSL R10-1350 | reverse complement strand
ACGCCGCGGCCTGGCTTTGCGCGTTTTTATAGGCAAAGTTGCTGGCATGGGCGATGTATTGGCCGCTAGTGGTGTGGCTGATGCCACCGGCGTTATAGGTGGTGGTGCTGCCCGCGGCCTTGATCACCAGTTCTTCCTTGGCGCTGAGGGTGATGCGTTCGGCGGTGGCGGTGATGTTGAGCTTGGCCAGCAGGTTGATGTTGTCTTTGAGGGCGCGAATGTCGATGTCGCCAGAGGCCGCGACCAGTCGCCAGCCCATACTTTGGACGAAAGTGCGCACGCCGCGGCT
>NZ_WIVR01000223.1:0-290 GCF_009600525.1 Pseudomonas sp. FSL R10-1350 | reverse complement strand
AGAAATGATTTATAAACACGTCAATGAAAAACTTGCCAAATATAACTATGATATATCTGTTGAAGTTATACCCGATTCGGCAGAGAAAAAAGCAAGAAACAGGTTGATAAAAAAAGACACTTCCCAACCTAAAATCGACAGGGTTTATAATTCCATAAGTAGAGGCATGGAACAAAAAACAAAACTTGATAATGAATTGATTTTAGTTAATGAAAGAACTAAAAAAGCCACTAATGCAATTAGTGAGTTAAGTAAAAGTTTCAATGATACTAAAAGCAATTATTCAAATC
>NZ_WIVR01000222.1:0-296 GCF_009600525.1 Pseudomonas sp. FSL R10-1350 | reverse complement strand
GGTCGTGTGCCCAACGATGGGCGTTTTGCGGCGGCTGCGGCTCATGATGTGGTTGTCTCCAAGAACATTCAGGACAGGCTTTCTGGGTAGAGCGCCGTCAACCGGGACAGGGTTTCTTGCACTTGTTCCAGCGAGGTCATCAGATGATCAACCTGATCCTGAAGATCCACGGCGAGATCAAATAGCTCAGCCACTCGGCTGCGTGATCCCTCGTTGAACGCGGCCATTGCCAGTTGATGCAGCTTCAACAGGTCGGTGCGCAGTTGCGGAGGTGCGCCGTCTGCGCTGTCATTCAA
>NZ_WIVR01000221.1:0-297 GCF_009600525.1 Pseudomonas sp. FSL R10-1350 | reverse complement strand
GACACATTTACCATCAGCCGCAGCCATACAGGGTATGCATCCTCTTGTGAGGTGCGGTGAATGCCATCCTGAAATACACCGTTGACCAGAAACACATTAGCTATCACCAGACACAAAAGGGTCTTGGTGGAATAGCCCCGGCCTGCGACCGGCTCAAGCCCCACAAATGGCAACGCGAATGTAAAACATAGAGTGATCAGCGCAGCCAGTGGCAGCAGAAAGCGGCATAACTTAAGCAAGAATGTGCGAAGCGTGCCAATGACAAAGTGGTTCTCTCGGCCTATGGGTATACCGACA
>NZ_WIVR01000220.1:0-297 GCF_009600525.1 Pseudomonas sp. FSL R10-1350 | reverse complement strand
ACCCATAGGCAGCTGTACTGCCGGGCCTCTAGGCCGGGCATTAGCGCCTGCTCGAAGCTGTCCATGAGGGCCCGTTTCTGCTCGGGCGGTAGATCCGCCTCGGCAAAGCTCAGCACGCCGCTGGTGTACTTCTTGGCGTACCGACTGGAGTCGATCAGTGCGGCCACCTGCTCGGGATCGCCACGCAGCAGGGTTGACCCCTCCCGCTGGCCGTCCCGGCCCAGCAGGTACTGCGTCGGCCCCTTGCCACCGCCAGTGCCCCTAGCGTAGCACTTCACGATCACGTGTGCAGCGCTC
>NZ_WIVR01000021.1:0-74656 GCF_009600525.1 Pseudomonas sp. FSL R10-1350 | reverse complement strand
ATGCCCGCATGCAGCAAGCCATCGGCGCATGGCGGCGTGTGCCCGTGGTGGCTGCATGGCTCAAGGGTGACGTAGGCGGTAGCGCCACGGGCCAACGCACCCGCGGCACGCAGAGCGTGGACTTCTGCATGGGGCTCGCCCGTACGCTCGTGCCAGCCTTCGCCCACCACCTGCCCGTCGCGCACGATCACGCAACCGACCCGTGGATTAGGGTGAGTGGTGTACAGCCCTTTGCGCGCCAGTTCGATGGCACGCGCCATGTAATGGGCGTCTAAAACAGCTTGTTCGGCGGTCAGGGTCATTCTTTGGAAGGCTCACGGGCGAGTCGATCGATCTCTTCGCGGAACTCGTTGAGGTCCTGGAAGCGTCGGTAGACAGAGGCGAATCGGATATAGGCCACTTCGTCGAGCTTTTGCAGCTCGGTCATGACCAGCTCACCGACGACCAGCGATTTGACTTCGCGTTCGCCGGTGGCGCGCAGCTTGCTTTTGATATGGGCCAGCGCAGCTTCAAGGCGCTCGACACTGACCGGGCGCTTTTCCAGTGCTCGCTGCATGCCGGCGCGCAGTTTTTCTTCGTCAAAGGGCTGACGACTGCCGTCTTGCTTGATTAGTCGCGGTAACACCAACTCGGCTGTTTCAAAGGTGGTGAAACGCTCACCACAGGCCAGGCATTCACGCCGGCGGCGCACCTGATCGCCCTCGGCGACCAGACGCGAGTCGATGACTTTAGTGTCGTTGGCACCGCAGAATGGACAGTGCATGGTGGCGGCAACAAAAAATGGGAGGGCCATGGTAGCGCATCCCACTAGCAAGACAAGCCATAGGCTTTACGGTATACAGTCCGCCGACTACCTTTTTACACAATTTTTGACGTCGACTGACCTGCCGCTGGAGCTTCTCATGTCACTACGAACGTGTGTTTTGCTGTGTTTCGTCGGTTTGCTGGCCGCTTGCAGCAGCGAGCCAGCCAAACCGCCACAAACTCAAGTGCTGGCCCAGCCAGAAACCGACGCACCGGCCGATCTGGGGCCGCTGCCGGCGTATCAGCGTGAACTCAGCGGCGTGCTGACCGGGGCACCTAAAGGCGCCGAGGTGGAGTTGGCGATCCTGATTGTTGACGAACGCGGCCGCCCGCAGGGGCTGATGGCCAGCAGCAAGATCATTGGCAATAACCAGCCGCTGCCCTTCAAGCTGCGCTTTAACCCTGAAGCCTTCCCTGCCGGGGCACGGGTTGAGTTGCGCGGGCGGGCCAGCCAGTCCGGGCAATTGATCCTGCACCTGCCCTCGCGCATCATCAGCCAGCCGTCGACGCAGAATGTGGGCACCCTGGCCTTTGTCAGTGCACCATGAACACACCGCTCGACCTGCAACAGTCTTTACGCGCATTGCTCGGCGATGCGCGCCTGGTCATCACCGAGCTGCCAGGCACGGCACTCAAGCTCTGGCTGATTGATGCGCAGAACATGGACCGTGAGTTCACCCCCGATGAGACCCGGCGCATTCTCTATGAGCCCCCGTATTGGGCCTTTTGCTGGGCCAGCGGCCTGGCGCTGGCGCGCTACCTGGACGAGCAACCGCAGTGGGTACAAGGCAAGCGCGTGCTGGACTTTGGTGCCGGTTCGGGGATTGCCGCGATAGCGGCGGCAAAGGCGGGTGCGCTGGAAGTGGTGGCCTGCGACCTGGACCCTCTGGCGCTGGCGGCCTGCAGGGCGAATGCCGAACTCAATAGCGTACAGCTGCATTATTCCAGCGACTTTTTTGCCGAAGCTGACCGCTTCGATCTGGTCCTGGTGGCGGATGTGCTGTACGACCGCGAGAACTTGCCGTTGCTGGATCAGTTTTTGACTCGCGGCCAGCAAACGCTGGTCGCTGATTCCCGGGTGCGCGATTTCCAGCATCCGCTGTACCAACAACTGGGCAGCCTCAAGGCACTGACCTTGCCGGACCTGGCCGAACCCCACGAGTTTCGCAACGTCAGCCTGTATCACGCGCAACGCATGCACGCGGCTTTAAGCCTGCCTGTGCAGCCTTTATAGTTGCCTTCATTTACCTGTTTCGAGATGCACGATGACTCAAACTACGCCTTCTTATAGCTTCGACGTGACCGCAGCCGATTTTCAGAAGCTGGTGGTCGACGCTTCTCACGAGCAACCGGTTCTGGTGGATTTCTGGGCCGAGTGGTGCGCACCGTGCAAGGTGATCCTGCCGATCCTTGAAAAAATCACCGAGAGTTATCAGGGCGAGTTGCTGCTGGCCAAGGTGAACTGCGACGTTGAACACGCACTGGTTCAACACTTCGGTATTCAGAGCCTGCCCATCGTGGTGCTGTTTAAAGAGGGCAAGCCGGTCGAGCACTTCCAGGAAGCCTTGCCTGAGTCCGCCGTGCGCGCCTTGCTGGAGAAACACGTTGAAATGCCTGAGCCTGAAGAAGCAGACCCTCTGGAGCAAGCGCAGGCGCTGTTTGCCGAGAGCCGTTTTGCCGATGCTGAAGCGTTGCTCAAAGGCATCCTGACTGAAGACAACACCAACGCCAAAGCGCTGATTTTGTATGGCCGCTGCCTGGCTGAGCGCAATGAACTGGCCGAAGCCCAAGCAGTGCTGGACGCGGTTAAGAGCGATGAGCATAAAGCCGAACTGGCCGGTGCCAAGGCGCAATTGACGTTTCTGCGCCAGGCGGCAGAGCTGCCAGACGCGGCTGATTTGAAAACCCGCGTGGCGCAAAACCCGCAAGATGATGAGGCGGCGTATCAGTTGGCGATTCAGCAATTGGCCCGCCAGCAATATGAGGGTGCTCTGGAAGGCCTGCTGAAGATGTTCATCCGCAACCGCAGCTACAACGAAGGCATCACCCACAAAACCTTGTTGCAAGTGTTTGAGTTGCTGGGCAATGACCACCCGCTGGTGACGACCTATCGCCGCAAGCTGTTTGCGGCGTTGTACTAAGGTCAAAAGATCGCGAGGCAAGCTCGCTCCTACAGGGGTGGGTTTGCGGGGTTATTCGATCCAGCTGTAGAGCGGTGAGTCGACGCCGCTGACGACTTTGACCTGGCTGCTGTGACGCAGGCGCACCAACAGGCGCTTGCCCGCGCCGGTGCTGCCTGTCAGGGCTTCGAGCTGGCTCAGCAGTTCCGGGCCGGTGATTTGCCCGGCGTTGCGCAGCAGGTCTTTGGTGGTTTCCCACAGCGCATCGTCCTGGCTTACGGGCTTGGCGGGCGTCGCAGCGACTGGAGCTTCGCTCACATTTAGTTGTGCGCCCAGCTTCGCCCAGTCGCCCTCATCCAGCTCTACGGTCAGGTCAACCGGCCAATCACCTATCGTTCCGCGAATTCGCACCATCGTCCTGCTCCTCAAATTTCATGGGGCATGCTCCCATGCGGCTTGCAGAACGCCAAGCACACGGGCAAAATCTCGAATTGATTGTTATAAGATTACATAACATTTAATTACATTTTTGCTGGAGTCGTGGTATGCGCCGTTTGCTTCTTGCTTTGCCGTTTGCTCTGTTGCCGCTGACCATGGCTCACGCCGCCGACGATCATGACCATGAACACGGCAGCCTGGGTGCCCACGAGCATGGTGTCGGGACGTTGAATGTGGCCCTGGACGGCCCAACCCTGGAGCTGGACCTCGACGGCCCGTCCGTCAACATCGTGGGTTTCGAGCACATTGCGACCACAGACGCCGACAAGGCCAAGGTCGATTCCGCACGCACTCAACTGGAAAACCCGCTGGCCCTGTTCAGCCTGCCAAAGGCCGCAGGGTGCGTGGTTGAAGCCCAAGACCTGGACAGCCCGTTGTTCGAAGCCGCCCCTGAAGAAGCCGGTGCGGCAAAAACAGAACACCACCACAGCGACATAGAAGCGCACTATGCATTTACGTGCGCCAACCCCGAGGCGTTGAAAGCACTGGATCTGACCCAGTTCTTCAAGACCTTCCCGGGCACCCACAAACTCAAGGTGCAATTGATTGGTGGCAGCGGCCAGCAAGGTTCTGAGCTGACGCCTAAAGCGCCAACCCTGAAGTTCTAAACTCCCCACTTTGTAGTCGCTGCCGAAGGCTGCGATGGGGTGCGCAGCAACCCTGCTGTTGAAGCTCCTGCGGCCCTTATCGCAGCCTTAGGCAGCGACTACAACGTCAACATTCTCACTGGCAGGCGATAACCCTTCCCCATGACCCAAGCACTTATCGAACTCAATGACCTGAGTTTCAGTTGGCCCGGGCAACCGGTGCTGCTGGATATTCCGGCCTTCCGTCTTGAACCCGGCGAAACGCTGTTTCTGAAAGGTCCCAGCGGCAGCGGTAAAACCACCTTGCTGGGTTTGCTGGGCGGCGTGCAAAAAGCCAGTCAGGGGACGATCCGTTTGCTGGGGCAAGAACTGAGTGAATTGGGCTCAGGCGCCCGGGACCGATTTCGGGTTGATCACACGGGGTATATTTTTCAGCAGTTCAATCTGCTGCCGTTTTTGTCCGTGCGCGAGAACGTTGAACTGCCGTGTCACTTTTCTAAATTGCGCGCCAGCCGCGCCGCCCAGCGCCACGGCAGCGTTGCCAAAGCCGCGCAAACCCTGCTTGCGCATTTGGGCCTCAAAGACCCGGCCCTGCTGGAGCGCCGTGCCGACTCGCTGTCCATCGGCCAGCAACAACGTGTTGCCGCCGCCCGCGCGCTGATCGGCCAGCCCGAGTTGGTGATCGCCGATGAACCCACCTCTGCCCTCGATGCGGACGCCCGCGAAGCGTTTATCCAGTTGCTGTTTGCCGAGTGCCGGGAGGCCGGCGCCAGCTTGCTGTTTGTGAGCCACGACCAAAGCCTGGCCACGCTCTTCGACCGCAACCTGTCGCTGTCTGAACTTAATCGCGCCGCTACACCGGCAGAGGTCTGAGATGTATTTGTTTCGCCTAGCCCTGGCCAGTCTGGCCAACCGACGCTTCACCGCGATCCTCACCGCATTCGCCATCGCCCTGTCAGTGTGCCTGCTGCTGGCGGTGGAGCGGGTGCGCACCGAAGCCCGCGCCAGCTTTGCCAGCACCATCAGCGGCACCGACCTGATCGTGGGTGCGCGTTCGGGATCGGTGAATTTGCTGCTGTATTCGGTGTTTCGTATTGGCAATGCCACCAACAATATTCGCTGGGACAGCTTCGAGCATTTCGCCAATAACCCGAAAGTGAAATGGGCGATCCCGATGTCTTTGGGTGATTCGCACCGCGGCTACCGGGTGATGGGCACCAGCGAGGCGTACTTTGAGCACTATCAATACGGCCATCGACAAAACCTTCAGTTGGCCAGCGGTCGGGCCTTCCAGACTGACCCGTTCGAGGTCGTACTAGGCGCCGAAGTGGCCGAGGCGCTGCATTACAAGCTGGGTGACAAGCTGGTGCTGGCCCACGGCGTGGCTGCGGTCAGCCTGGTTAAACACGACGACAAGCCCTTCACCGTGGTCGGTATTCTCAAGCGCACCGGCACGCCTGTGGACCGCACGCTGCATATCAGCCTCGGCGGTATGGAGGCGATCCATATCGACTGGCACAACGGCGTGCCTGCCCAGGGCGCTGCGCGAGTCACTGCCGACCAGGCGCGCAATATGGACCTGACGCCTCAAGCCATCACGGCGTTTATGCTCGGCCTGAACAGCAAGATTTCGACCTTTGCCCTGCAACGCGAGATCAATGAGTTTCGCGGTGAACCGATGATGGCGATTCTGCCCGGCGTGGCGTTGCAGGAACTCTGGAGCCTGATGAGCACCGCCGAAAAGGCGCTGTTCGTGGTGTCGCTGTTTGTGGTGCTGACGGGGTTGATCGGCATGCTGACGGCCATTTTGACCAGCCTCAATGAGCGCCGCCGCGAGATGGCGATCCTGCGTTCGGTCGGTGCACGGCCCTGGCATATCGCCACGCTGCTGGTATTTGAAGCCCTGGCCCTGGCTTTGGCAGGCGTGGTGGCAGGCGTCGGCTTGCTGTACGTATGCATCGCGCTGGCCCAGGGGTATGTGCAATCGAATTACGGGATCTATTTACCGCTGGCCTGGCCAAGTGAATATGAATGGACGCTGCTCGGCGGTATTCTGGCAGCCGCCCTGCTGATGGGCTGCGTACCGGCATGGCGCGCCTACCGACAATCGCTGGCCGATGGTCTGTCCATTCGTTTATGAGCTCAGGTTAATGAAAAAAGCTGCGAAGTCTGGTGTGCTGCTGGCGCTGTTTCTCTGGGTGTGC
This sequence comes from Pseudomonas sp. FSL R10-1350, assembly GCF_009600525.1. Taxonomy (NCBI): domain Bacteria; kingdom Pseudomonadati; phylum Pseudomonadota; class Gammaproteobacteria; order Pseudomonadales; family Pseudomonadaceae; genus Pseudomonas; species Pseudomonas sp. FSL R10-1350. The sequence continues at coordinate 68,443 of NZ_WIVR01000021.1, read as the reverse complement.
ACGCCCTTGTGGGCGGCCGAGCCGAAAGAGCTGACGTGGTCAGAGATGATTCCGCCAGACGCGCCGCCAGAAGTGCCTAACATGACGCCGCTGCATGACCTGTCGCAAATGGGCGACATGGAGGCCGCTCCGGCGGCCAAGCAGGACTTGCCCAACGCCCCCGTGGTCACGCAACTCGATGGCCAACTGATTCGCCTGCCGGGGTACATCGTGCCGCTGGAAGTCAATGAAGAGGGGCGTACCACGGAGTTTCTGCTGGTGCCGTACTTTGGCGCGTGCATCCACGTGCCGCCTCCGCCGTCCAACCAGATCGTGCATGTGACCAGTAAAGTCGGGGTTCAGGTCGACGAGTTGTATCAACCGTACTGGATCGTCGGTGCACTGCAGGTCAAGCCCAGCACCAGCGACCTGGCTGACGCGGGCTATCAGATGGATGCACAAAAGATCGTGGTCTACGAACTGCCGGACTAACCCGGCAGCCGTTCACGAAATTTTCACGTCTTCACTTTTCATTGAGCTGGGTCAACAGAACGGGCCCGGCTGCTCATTACCATTGGTTATATAAATTTTAAATATCCCAATGGAGCTCCCATGCAAAAGTCCCTGCTTAGCGCCGCCGCGCTTGCGCTTGCCGTTGTCGCACCGTTGGCCCACGCGCATTCTGAGGGTGACATCATCCTGCGCGCCGGTGCCATTACGGTAAACCCGAAAGCCGATAGCTCCCACGTCAAAGTGGACCGCGGCTCGTTGGGCGGGACCGATCTGGGCGGCAAGGCGACCATGAGCAGCGACACGCAACTGGGTCTTAACTTTGCCTACATGATCACCGATCACGTGGGTATCGAACTGTTGGCCGCGACGCCGTTTGAGCATGACGTGAAACTCAAAAACACTGGCCTGCCACAAGCCAACGGCAAGCTGGGTACCCTCAAGCACTTGCCGCCAACCCTGAGCGTTGTGTACTACCCGCTGGACTCCAAGTCAGTGTTCCAACCGTACGTGGGTGCCGGTATCAACTACACCTGGATCTACGACGAGCACGTGGGCAGCCGCGCATCGGCTGAAGGTTTCGACAACTTCCGCGCATCCAACTCGTGGGGCGTGGCCTGGCAGATCGGTGCTGACTACATGCTGACCGACAACATCATGATCAACGCCCAGGCGCGTTACATCGATATCGACACGCACGCCTACGTCAACAACAGCGCCGTAGGCGATGGCACCCGCGCCAAGGTCAACGTCGATGTTGATCCTTTCGTGTACATGGTCGGCCTGGGTTATAAGTTTTAAGCGCGCAGCGCTTGGCTAAAAGCCTCTAGCTTCAAGCGGCAAGAAAAAAGCGCCTTTTAAGGTGCACTTCAAAACCTGTGGGAGCCTGGCTTGCCAGCGATGCAGACGATGCGGTTTTCTGTAAAACCGCGTCGCTTCCATCGCGAGCAAGCCCGCTCCCACAAGGTGTTGAAGTGTTACTCGGGTTGTTAACGCCCCAGCAAGTGGGTCAGACCGATGTTCATCGGTGTGGTGTCATCGAGGGTGAAGCGCTGCAGCAAGCGACTGTTGTTCGCACGCGAGTGACGGATATCACCCGGTCGGGCCGGGCCGTAGCTGATCGGTGGCAGTTCGCCGACTACTTCGCTCAAAGCTTCGAGCATTTGCTTGAGGGTGGTGGCTTTGTTCAGGCCCACGTTGATGGCGCCCTCTTCAACCTGTGGCGCTTCAATGGCCTGCACCAGAATGCCGACCAGATCGCCCACGTAGATGAAGTCTCGGGTTTGCTCGCCATCGCCAAAGATGGTGATTGGCAGGCGATTTACAGCGCGTTCGCTGAAAATGCTGATCACCCCCGAGTACGGCGAGGATGGATCCTGGCGCGGCCCGTAGACGTTGAAGAAGCGGAAAACCACCGGCTCCAGCCCGTGCTGGCGGCGATAGAAGTCCAGATAGTACTCACTGGCCAGCTTGTCCGAAGCATAAGGGGTCAGCGGCGCTTTAGGCGTGTCTTCAACAATCGACTCGCCCTCACCGTTGTTGCCATAGACCGCAGCGCTGGAGGCAAACACCACACGTTTGACGCCCGCTTCGCGCATGGCTTCGCACACATTGAGCGTGCCGACAAAGTTGCTTTGGTGAGTGCTCACCGGGTCGTCTACCGAGGCCTGCACCGAGGCCACCGCGGCCAGGTGCACGACTGCGCTGCAACCGGCCATGGCGCGTTTGACCAGTGCCGCGTCGGCGACGTTGCCTTCGATGAGTTCGACCTTGGGGTTATCCAGAGGCAAGTTGCTGCGCTTGCCCGTCGACAGGTCGTCGAGGATCCGCACGGCATAACCTTTGGCCAGCAAGCCGTCTACCAGATTGGAGCCGATAAAGCCGGCACCGCCGGTGATTAAAACGGGAGCGTCAGCCATGTCGATAAAACCTGTCCAGTAAAGCTGGGAGCCCTGCACGCCAGGCGCGAGGTTTGATCCCGAAGGTGTGAAGGATTTTTTTACAGGCCAGTACTGCATGCTGCGGCTCTTCAGAGGCATCAGGGCATGCAGCGTGTGCCTGCGGGGTTGGCGCCTGGACGGCCAGCGGGTGCAAGTGACGCGCTTCATCCAGGATGGCCTGGCCCAGCGCCAGCGACGTTGTGGCCTCATGCCCGGCGTAGTGGTAAGTGCCCCACAGCGGCGCCGCGCAATCGAGTTGTTTGAGCACCGAGATGATGACCCGGGCAGCGTCATCGACCGGTGTCGGGTTGCCGCGTCGATCATCGGCCTTGAACAATTCGCCGGGCTTTTCTGCCTGAGCCAAAAACCGGCCCAGACTGCCTTCGGAGCTGTCATCGAGCAACCAGCCGAAACGCAGCAGAACATGTTGCGGGCAGATGGCACGCACGCTTTGTTCAATACGCCACAATGCCTGACCGCGCAGGCCGAGCGGGACGGGTTCGTCTTTTTCGCTGTAGGCCGTGGCCCGCGATCCGTCAAACACTCGGTAGCTGGAGGGCTGAAGCAAGGTGATGCCGTGGTGCTGGCACAACTCAGAGAGCCGCTCGACCGCCCGTTCCTGGTCGGCAAGGCGTGTTTCGCTCACGCTCCGCGCCTGAAACCAGTCGAAGTAGTACGCAAGGTTGATGACGGCATCCGGACGGGTCTCGTCCAGCAGCTGCGTCAGGCTCGCGGCGTCCCAGCCGTCTTGCGGCGGACGCGGGGCGAGGAAATTGATGTCTTCCTCGGCACCCAGACGAATCAGCGCCTGCCCGAGAGCATTTCCGCCGCCCAATAACATAAGGCGCATTCGCATAGAGTGTGCAGGCTCAGTCTATTCAGAACGGTGATATATACCAGAAAACCAACCGTGGAAGCTGTTGGCCATGATCAAGACCCCAGCATTTTGCGGGTTTCTGTGCGTGTCGTCACTGACAAACTGCGCAGCTGGTTATTTGCCATCACTGTGATGAAGGCGGCATATCAGGCAACAAAAGCGCAGAACGCGGCGGTTCGGCTGCCGCTTGAGCGGTTTGCCCGGTGTCACGCGCAGGTATCAAAAAGCCCTGTGGATAATGTTGTGCAAAATGTACATCGGCTGAATTATCCACAAGCTTTTTCAGCCGCTCATTGAATGCCCGCGTAATAGAGCCCTGCGCACCGGAAATGGTTCTGAACTGCGCGGTAATCGTGACCCCGTCGAGGTTCATGCTGTCGATCCCGTACACGCTCATCGCCCCCTGCAAACTGAGGCTGAGCAACGGGTCGTCGCTGATCTGCCGCCCTGCCTCGCTGATCAAGTCCGATGCTTTATCCATATCGCTGTCATAGGTGAACTGGACGGCGAAATACGCGTAGGCAAATTGCCGCGAATGGTTGATCACCGCCTTGATCTGACCGAAGGGCACCGAGTGCACATAACCACGTGAATCGCGCAGCCTCAAGGTACGGATAGTCAGCCCTTCGACCGTGCCGGCGTGGTTGGAGTCGATCTCGACCCAATCGCCCACCGAGATGGTGTCTTCGATGAGGATGAACAGCCCGGTGATGACGTCTTGCACCAGTTGCTGGGAGCCAAAACCGATCGCCAGGCCGATCACCCCCGCGCCCGCCAGAAACGGGGTCACGTTCACGCCCAGGTTGGCCAGGGTGGTGATGGTGAAGATCACCGCCAGCACCACTTTTATCGCATTGCGGATCAACGGCAGGATGGTTCTGATGCGGGTGCTCGGTGCGTGAGTGCCGCGCCGTGTGACCGGAGGCTCCAGAACTTGCTGAATGGCGGTATCCATCACCACCCAGGCCAGCCAGGTGACCAGAAAAATCAGCAGGATGTGCCCAAGCGAGTCACTGATCACTTGCCCCGTGTGGCTATCGGAGGCAAACGCCAACACAGAGAACCCCCAGATCTGCGCGAGTAATTCGATGAAGGCCACGGCCAGCAGAATGCGCAACAGCACATACACCACCATCATCAAACGCACCCGGTAGGCGCCGTTGGAGCGCAGGAGTGTGGTGAATGAGTGGTGCAAAAGCGAGCCCAGAAACACCGTTGCAATCAGCAAACCTGAAGTCAGCAATGCACTGCGCAGCGCCCGCCCGCTGCCCTCGCCGACGCCCACCAGGTCCAGCGCCGAGACCAGCAGCATGAGCAGAATGGGCCAATACCAGAGCACCGAGAAAATCCGCAGCGACTCCTGGAATGCAGGCTGCCCCAAGCGCTGCGCCAGCGCTCGATTGCGAATCAGTTGCCCCACTGGACGACGCAACTTAATCGCCAGATAAGCAAAGACGGCGCACGCGACCAACCCCGAGAATATAGAGAGACAACTGGCGACATTGGCACCCAGCGTGAGCCCGACCTGCGGGGTGTCCATCCCGTCACTCAACGCGGCAAAGAACCCCATCGCGAACAACGGACGCACGCAGTGCTGACGAATAATCTGCACGGCGGGCCGTTTGTGTCCGGCATCGAGCATCGCGATCAATGACATCACCAGCGCCGCACAAAACACCCCGCTGCTGCCGGCATAGGTCAAACAGACTGCCAGAGCACGGCCAATTGAGCTGGGCAGCAAGTGACTGCCGAACACAATGACGACCAACGACAGCACCGCAGGCAGCAAATACGGCACTCCGGCGCGCAGCAGCCTTTGCAGGCGCGGACGCGCTTGCACGATGCGAGTGTTGTTCAAAGACCGCACCAGCAGTTTGCCCGCCAGCATCAGCCCGGCAAAAACACCAGACCAGATGACCAGCAACACGAAAAAGTCGCCCACTCCATTCTTATCAGGCTGCTCGACCACCTTGTCGGCCAGCACCCCGGCTTCATGGGCTGCCCGCTCAGCACGCAAGCGCCAGATATCCAGCAAATGCTTGCTCAGCCCCAACTGGTCTTGCACATCATCAATGCTGGAACCCAACACTCCGAGCAGCCCGCCATCGACCAGTACCGGCGGTTTGCCGTCGGTCTCTTCGGCTTTGATTACCGAGGCCAGGGTGGGTGCCGCTTGAAGCATGCCGTTGCCTGACAGCAACAGGATGAGGAACACAAAAACTGTTTTGAATTTGGACAAACCCGGGGCCCCATGCACATCCTTGATAGACCCACCGTACCAAATGATCAGGTTCGATACAGGGCACGTCTGTGTTTTCGATCACCTACAGCGTAGTCAATGCCACCTCTGGCGCCAGCAATCATCGACCGGGGGCTGCCTGAAGTGACCGCCATAAAATACACGGCCAGACAAAATGTGTAACCAGAAGATCAGACACCAGAAACTTCATACGTAGCTAACAGTGAATCAAGCTCTCAATATGTGAAGGGCATCACTCTTATTAGAACTCCGCACAAGAGCCAATAAACGACAACTTTAAAACAAGTTTAAACCGCATAAACCCAACAACTTTATCAAGACAATACGCACAGTTAAGATCAGACATCCCTTACAAAAAGGGAACACCTGCGCAGGCCGTTTAAATACAAAACACCCTATATGGCACACCCAATGTTTAGACGATTAAACAACTACAGCCCCACATCAAAACAAAGCAACAACGCAGTGCACACACCCATGTTTACGTAAATGAAAATTTTCATGACATATTTACAAACATAATTTCATCTATTAGAGTCATTCGAATAGGGCATTACAGGCTTGAACCCTCATTCGAGTACCACACTGCACTTTCACTATTTAATAGCCTTGTTTGTCTGACTGCCCGGAGATCGGAAATTGGAAACAATGATCGATGCTATTTTGTGCGCCCTGGATAACCCACAGCAAAGTGCACTGCGCCACATTACGGTTATAGAAGAGAACGGGGAAGAAAAAAGCATTTCCTATGCGGCGTTGGCACAACAAGCGTTGGCAGTCTCTTCAGCCCTGACTGAACTGGGGGTTGTTCGTAATGATTTGGTTATCCTTGCCCTGCCGGCTTCCATCGATCAATTGGTGTTACTGACCGGGTGCGTTTTGATTGGCGCTTTGCCTTGCACGGTAGCGCTACCCGGAAGGCTGATGGCCGACTCCCCGCGCAACCAGATCTACGTGGCCTGTCAGTTGTTTGCACCACGCTTGCTGATCGCATCCGAGAGCAACACCCCCGCACTCCAGAGCTTGCTTGCCCACCTGCCTGTACGGGTGTTCTCGAGCGAAGAGGTGAAGCTCGCTGCCAGTGCAGGGTTTCCAGTGCGTGTGGAGCGCTGCCAGGCAGACAGCGGCCATCATGTGCAACTGACCTCGGGCTCGACCGGTCGCCCCAAGGCCGCCATCCTCAGCCATCAGAATGTCATCTCCAATGTGCGCGGTATCGGCGGCGTGGTGGGTTACAGTGTTGAGCGCGGCGACGCCTCTGCGTCCTGGCTGCCGCTGCATCACGACATGGGCCTGGTGACGCTCTTGTCGAACGTGTATTACCAGGCGCCCCTGCTATTGATGCAACCGGCCAGTTTTATTCGCAACCCGCTTGGCTGGCTCAAGCGCATGTCCAGTTTTGGCGCAACCACCACGGCTGCGCCGACGTTCGCCCTGCAGTATTGCATTCGCCGTTACCGCGAAGCGTCAATGAAAGACGTCGACCTGAGCAAGTTGCGCAATATCTTTGTCGGCGCCGAAAGAGTGGATGAAGCCTGCCTGAAGGAGTTTGCACAGACTTTTGCACCGCACGGTCTTTCACGTTCTGCGCTGCAACCGTGTTACGGCATGGCGGAATCGACCCTGGCAGTGACCATGCATAACACGAACTTTAATTATGACAAGCAGGCGCTCTCCTACGTCATTGCTGACCGTATCGACTCCGGCGCGGTGATCGACCATTGGCAGGCTCGCCGCGCCGACGCCAACACTCGCAGGGTAGAAACCGTGCTGTCGATGGGGCGCCCGATTGAGGGTATGCAGGTTGCCGTGAAGGCCCTGGACCGTTCTGACGCCAAGGACCGTGAAGTCGGCGAAATCTTTATACGCGGTACGTCAGTCATGTCCGGCTATTTGCCCGCCGAAGGCCAGACCGAGCAGTACCAAAGCGGCGACTGGTTTGCGACCGGTGATATCGGTTATCGAGTGGATGAACACGTGTTTGTCCTTGGCCGCAAGAAAGAACTCATCATTATCCGGGGCAGTAATTATTTCCCGCATGAAATTGAAGACGTTATTGCCTCACACCCTTTACTGGCCAGCGGTGGCAATGCAATAGCGGCTTTCGGTATCTACGACGAAACACAAAGAACCGAGAGTTTGGCGATTCTGATCGAGCTTGATGCGAAACAGGATCAAATAGAACTGCGCAGTCAACTTCAAAACCAATTGCGCGACAAGTTTGGATTTGGTGCTCACGCCATTGCATTCGTCCCGCCCGGAAGTTTGCCACGCACCACCAGCAACAAACTTAAGCGCCTGGAGTGCCGCAGTATTTATCTCCAACTGGCGTTGGACAACATAGATAAAACCGAGACAGCGCAACTTATTAGTTAACGCACAAGCAACGCTGTGACATCGACACGCTGACGCACTGCACCTTTAAATTACTGGATCACTCACTATGCACACTTTGATGCAAGGTGGGGAGACGGGTTCGTCACGCCATTCATTATTGAATGTGTGTGCGCAACCGGTTCTTCACCGCTTATCCCTCTATGGCGAACTTCCTGCTCAGTTGATCCAGATTATTTCGCGCGCCTCAGTGCGACTGATAGATTCAGACATGTTGATTTCGCAGACGATGCACAACTATGAGGCTGCCGAACAATTAAACCGGCCCTCGGTGGCCCTGTCGCAGCCGACCCATGATCTGGAAACTATTCTGGAGCGCATTGAGCAAGACGGTCTGGCGTTGCACTACCGATCCTTCATGCAGAACTTCGCCCATTTGTTTTCGCTGTTTCTGACACCGGATCAATACGAACGGGCACGCGCCAGCATTGATGCCGGCAGCGCCCTGCGCTTCCTGATGAGTGATGCCGGCGGCCCTACCCTCACGAGCTGGCGCACGGTCGCCCAGCCGGAAGGGGATGGTTTCAAACTGCACATCGACAAGGTCTGGGGCATGTACGCCAACCTTGATGGCATGGCAATCGTTGCCGCCCGCACGCCTGGCTCGTTTTTCCCGTCGGCCTTCCTGGTCTGGCCCGAGCAATACAAGACCCTCAAGCGAACGCTCTGCGGCGAGCCCTTTCTGGGCGATGTCGTGCAGTTGGGGAACGTCAAGGGCACGGTGCAGGTTGCCCAGGAAGACCGCCTGAAAGTGGGCGGGCCTGCGGTACTCAATAAATACCTGACGACGGTACGGCCTTTTCTGGTGCGCGCACTGATGGCCCATCTGGAATGGCTGGCAAGCCAAGGGCGCCTCGAACTCACGCCGGATGAGCGCGCGTCACGCGATTTCATCGCCGCTGCCGCCCGCACCAAGACGCTCGCCGACCGCTACGAGAGCGAAGACGTGCACCGCGTGCTGGCACTGAAACTCGCCTCCAATGAACTGCTTTTGCATCTGGTCAGCCGCGGCGCCGTGGCGAGTTTTCTCGACCAGCGTGACCTGTTGGCGTTTACCAAAATGGAAGGCAGCTCTTACCGCTGTTATCACGAATTGCGCGCAAGCATGCGCGTGGCCAAGCCTGAACCCGAGTCAATTTAACCCGCTGTACCCCCAGGAGAAGCACCTATGACAACGACGACTGACACCCTCAACACGCTGGAACTTCTGAAAAAGGAAGCCGCCAAGATTCTCAATATCGAATCCGTCGACACCCATGTCGGCCTGGGTGAACTGGGTATCGATTCACTCAACGTGGTTGAGCTGATCGTCTATTGCGAACAGCTCTACGGATCCATTGATCCTGAGCAACTCAACATCACGCAGTACACCACCCTGGAGCAAATCGACAGCCAGTTGCAGCAGCAACAAGTCGCCTGATCGCCAGCCACCCTCATACCAGAAGCTCACCATGTCGAACTCGCCGCCCTTTGCATCAACGCCGTCGCTTGGCACCGTTCCGGCTTTCAGGGTCCATACGGTGGCTTACCGGCGCACCGAAACGCCTTTTGTGTCGCCCCAGGTCAGCCTGGAGGATGCGGCGTTGGCGCTTGGGCAGCGCGTCGGCGATGAGGCTTGCCGTTATGCAAGTAACGCAGGCCCCATCGACGATTACGTGGTGAGCTCTACCGTGTTGTCGCAGTTTTTGGCTGACGGCTCGCCCCATGCAGGCTATTTCCAGGAGGCGCTCGCCAGCCGTTACGGGCGCCGCCCTGACTGGGTCACCAACGCCTATGAATGCACGGGCTGGGGTTTCATCCTGCGGTATATCCAGGGCAAGGCTCAGTTCAACGGTCGTCGCAGGCTGTTGCTGCAGATTGTTGATACGGATATCCACAATTTTACTTACTGGCTAGGCAACAACCGTTGGGGCAAATCCGGTTTTGGCATCTGCACGTTAGTGATTGATGTGATGCCAGAGCCCAACAACATGCTGCTCATCGGCACTGCAAGCCAGGCTAATGCCCTGCTGCAATTAGGGCGAAGCCTGCGCAGTTTCACCGAAAGCCGGCCTGGCTTAGGCGTCGCGGTACCGTTTTTTCCCGAGATGTCGCGCCGCGCCCTGTTCAAGTGTTTCGACACGGCTTGCGTGCACGCCGACCATTATCAGCGATTCGGTCATTCCTTCGGCAGCGACCCCTGGCTTTCCCTACTGGCCGAGCTGGGCGCAGGCTCCGCGCACCCCGGCAGCGACTGCATCGTGTCTTCGCTGGCAATGAACGGCTATTTCTCGATTGCCCAGATAACGCTCGCGCCCGATCTGCACTTTGCACTGGAAGGTGAAATGTGAACAGCGCACACACCTGTTCGCTGCTGTTGCAGCGCAATCCGGATCACAACCGGGCGATCCCCTGTTCGGCTCGCAACCTGCCACTGTTCGAAACCCACGACTATGCACGCCGGAGCGTGTACGCACACGACAACCCCACGCCGGTGCTGGTCAACAACCAGCAGTACTACACACTTCTGTCGACGCTGGCCCGCCACATTTGGGACAGCTGCGGCGAACAAACGCTGATCCTGGCGCAGGTACGCATGCCGTCCATCGACCTTGCGTTGCCAAAGAACCTGCTCGATCCACGCGTAACGCTGGGCGCCCACTTAAGCAATGAAGCCTTGTTCTGGGCACGCCAGCTACCGACACCGGTGGTCTGGATCAGCGCCGAACAGATTCGGCGCGACCTGTGGGACGGCGGCGATAACCGCCTGCACATCGCTGCCTGGAATACCGCACCAACGCCAGCCATCTCCGAGTGGTTCTTACCCGAACTGGGCTACTTAACAGCGCAGGTGCACCCATCACCTGTGCATGAGCCGTTCACCACATCTCAATCGAAACGCACGCACGTACAGGGGTGATCATGCAAACAGAGCACGAACAGACACTCGATGATGGCCAGCCGATCAAGTGGAATTTCTCAGTCGATGCGTTCATGTCGCAGACCTACGATTTCAGCGATGACAGCTTGAATGCGCTGTATCAGAAGACCAAGGCCAACCAGTGGGATGTCAATACCGACATCGACTGGAGCTACGAGCTCAACCCGGACAACCCTCTGGGCATGCCGGACGGCACGTTGCTGATCTACGGCACCGATGTCTGGAACAAAATGAATGAACAAAACCGTGCCGAAATTCGCCATCACTCCCAAGGCTGGACACTGTCGCAGGTGCTGCACGGTGAACAGGCGGCCCTGATCTGCGCATCGAAGCTGGCGGTGGCTGAAGAAAGCCTCTCGGCCCGACTCTGCGCCGCCGGGCAAATCATCGATGAAGCCCGTCATATCGAAGCCTTTGGTCGCTTGGTCAATAGCAAGCTGCCCATCAGCTACCCCATGAGCAAGGCGCTCAAAGGCCTGCTGGAAGAGACCATAACCACCAACAAACTCGACATGACCAATTTGGGCATGCAAGTGCTGGTGGAGGGCATTGCGCTGTCACTGTTTCAAAGCATGGTCGCCTACACCAAGGACCCTTTCATCAAAGACCTGATGACGCGTATCCAGCGCGATGAAGCGCGCCACTTCGCCATTGGCCGTATCACCCTGGGCAGTGTGTACAAAGAAATGAGCAGCACCGAACGCAAGGAACGCGAAGAGTTTGTGGTGGAAGGGGCTTACACCTTGTACGAGCACCTGTGCGCCGACGACATATGGGAGCCGATGGGCTTATCCAAAAGAGAGTGCAGCCACCTGGTGAGGAGTTCGGAAGTGGCCAACTCCATGCGCCGTTCCATTTTCCGGCGGCTGGTACCGACCATCCGCGAAATGGGCTTGCTGACGCCCCGTGTGAGCGATGCCTTTGAAAAGCTCAGAGTGCTGGACTACGCCGCCATGCCGATGCCGGCTTAACAAGGAAGACAGTCATGACGCCCCCAACTACTGCGGCAACACACAGCCCCGCCCCCTTCACCATCGGTATTGACGCCGCCGCTTACGAACTGCCCGGCGAACGCCAGGACCTCCATGACTGGGCTCAGCAGCATAAGTTGCCCGCCGAGCGCTTTGACATGATCCGCAATGCGGGCTGCCGTTACTTCCATGTGTCACCGGACATCGACGAGGTCGAGCTGGCCAAGCGCGCAGTCGCTCGCCTGCAAGACGAGCAAGGCTTTAAAGGCAGCGACATCGGGGCGGTGATTCACGTGCATACCGGGCTGTTCAGCGTACCGCCAGCGCCACGCAGCCTGCCGCTGGAAGTGGCCACGGCATTCGGCATAAACCCTGTGTGGGCCGGGTCGATCGCACAACTCAATTGCTCCTCGATCAGCGTCGCCATTCAGATGGCCCAGGCATTGATGAAGGTGCACAGCCAATTGCACTCGGTGCTGATCGTCTCGTCCGACCGCGTCTTCATTGAGCGTTACCGAGTGTTGCAGGCGAGCATTTTAAGTGATGGCGCGGGGTGCTTGCTGGTGACCCGTAACAGCCGCCGTAACCGGGTCGGCGCGACGGCCGTGCGCAATTATGGCAGCTGGTATCTGGGCTCCGTGACCAACAACGCGGTGAAGCAGGCCATGTTCAATCTGGAGTGGCACTACACCCGCAAAGTCATGATGGAAGCCGTGGCCGACTGTGGCATAGCGCTCCGCGATTTCACCTGCATTCTGCCTTACAACTCCAACCACTCTGGCTGGAACGCCTTCTGTGGTGCCATGGCGATTCCCGCCACCACGCTCTATACCGACAACATTCTGAACAAAGGTCACTCCTTTGGTTCGGACCTGGCGATCAACCTGGCCGACAGGGGCTTGAGCAAGGTCGATGCCGGGGCACACCTGATGAACATCACGGAATCGGACAACGGTTCATTTTCGGCCTTGACCCTTCATCCGGTGAATTGACATGACAACCACTCACGCCTCCCCGCCGGTTCGGGACGACGCAGCAGCAGCGACCGATCAATGGCTGCTGAGTCTTAAAACGCCGTGCTATGTGCTGGACCCTACTGTCGTAATGGCCCGTTACGCGGATTTACGCGAACGGTTGGGTACGCCGTTGATTGTGTCACTCAAGGCCAACCCCAACCTGGATCTGTTGATCCGTTGCGGCCACGCGTTCATCGACGGTGTGGAGCTGGCCAGCCTGGGCGAACTCGATATTGTGGCGGGCCGCATCAACGCCCCCAAATACGTGAACAACCCGTCCATGGATGAAGATTTCATGCGCGCGGCCCTGGCTTCACGCTGCACGTTCATTATCGACAGCCTGGAGCAGGCGCAGCGACTGATTCGCGTCATCGGTAAACAGGCCGCGCCGCACACGGTATTGCGCCTGAACGCGGGCCAGTTGGTCAGCTCGGGCAAACACCCGGCGGACCATTTCGGCATGAGCCGCCACGACGCCTTGCTGACGACGACTGCATTGACCCAGGCCAACGTGCCCGTCGTCGGCCTCCATACGTTTGCGGGCTCCAACAGTTTTCACATCGATGACAAGGGTTCCGATGCTGCCGCCCTGGCCCACGCACTCGCGGCCTTTGCGCCGCAGGTCGCACACATTACCGGCATGCCGGTTGAGTTTCTTAACGTCGGGGGCGGTTTCTCCGAGCACTTCCCTAGCCAGGCGCAGACGTTTGACGCGTATCGCCAGCGTATTGCGCCGCTGCAAAAAAACTTCAAGGTCGTCCATGAGTCAGGGCGCGGCGTCTTCGCGGGTGCAGGCACTTTCGTGACCCGTGTGCGTTCAATCAAAGCCTTGGGTGAGCGCTACGTTGCTGTCTGCGACGGTGGCCTGAGCCACAACTTCTTGCTGGCCAAAACTGAATCCATGTTGAAGCAGTACGCGCAGCCGCGTCTGCTGCGGCGCCAGCAGGCGCCGGTTGATGCGCCCACGTTGCCGATCCAGTTCGTGGGCAGCACTTGCAGCCGCGCCGACGTGATCGGCTGGAGCCATGACGCTTCGGCGCCGCCAAGCGTGGGCGATCTGGTGATCTTCGAGAACTGCGGCGCCTACAACCAGACGTACAGCGTCAGCGCATTTCTCTCGCAGAGTCCCGCACACACCTATATCCACCAATCCTAGGGACGTCACCATGACCGCCCACATCAGTTTGTACGACCTGTTGAAAGACAGCGCCCACCACCATGGCGACCGCCGAGCGTTCGCGCAGGGCGCAATGATGGCGACTTATTCAGAACTGCTGCAAGACGTGCGCCTGACGACAAAGAGGCTGGCCGATAGCGGCGTGCAAGCGGGCGAACGCGTCGCGGTGTATGCGGGCAAGCAGTACGAAACCGTGGTCATGTTCCTGGCGATCAATGCCCGGGGTGCGATCCTGGTGCCCATCAATCCGCAGCTCAAAGAGCAACAGGTGCGCCATATCCTGCTGGACAGCGGTGCGCGCTTGCTCGTCAGTACGGGCCCACGCCTCAGACGTATCGAGGCGATGGTCAAGGACATCGAAATCGATGCCTGGCCGCTGGAAAGACTGCAACCCGATCACCCGGACACGCCGACCGATGCCGCGCTTGCTGACGCACACAGCGCCGTCACCGACAGTGACCCTGCGGCCATTTTGTATACCTCCGGTTCAACCGGACGGCCCAAAGGTGTGGTGCTGTCGCAGCGTAACCTGGTGTCTGGCGCCCATAGCGTCGCTCACTATCTGAGCTTGCGGGCCGATGACGTGATCCTGGGCATATTGCCGCTGAGCTTCGATGCCGGGCTCAGCCAACTGACCACGGCACTGGCCAGCGCAGCCTGCTACGCGCCGCTGGACTTCCTGCAAGCGAGCGAAGTGCCGACGTTCTGCGAAGCCCATGGCGTCACCGTGATTACCGGAGTGCCGCCGCTCTGGATGCAACTGGCCTCAGTACAGTGGCCGCAGCCTACCGGCGCACGCCTTCGCTGCTTTGCCAATACCGGCGGGCATATGCCACCGCCTTTGCTGGAAAAACTCAAAAGCGCATTCCCCGATGCGCTGCCCTACCTGATGTACGGCTTGACCGAGGCTTTCCGCTCGACCTACCTGCCACCGGAAGCCGCCGCCACACGGCCCGACTCCATCGGCAAGGCAGTGCCCAACGCTGATATCCGTGTGATGCGCCCGGACGGCACCGAATGTGCGGCGGGTGAACATGGCGAATTGGTGCACCGCGGGGCATTTGTCACGCTCGGGTACTGGAATGACCCCGAGCTGACCGCTCAGCGCTTTCGTCCTTGGCCACGCCCGGACTCGCAGATTTCACGCACCGAAACAGCGGTCTGGTCGGGCGATATCGTCTACCGCGACAGCGACGGCTTTCTGTATTTCGTTGCGCGCAGCGACGACATGATCAAGACCTCCGGCTATCGCGTCAGCCCCACCGAAGTCGAAGAAGTTCTGTTTGCCGTGGATGACGTGGCCGAGGCAGCAGCGTTTGGTGTACCGCATCCGCAACAGGGCGAAGCCATCATCATCAGCCTGTTCGCCCACCCGCACATTCAGACCACCGCCCAGGCATTGATCAAGCTGTGCAGGGAAAAACTGCCGACCTACATGGTGCCGCTGCATGTGTCCTTCCATGACTCGCCTTTACCGCGCAACCCGAACGGCAAGATCGACCGAAAGCAGTTGAAGCAGCAGTTTTCCGAGTTTTTCTCTACCTCACTTACGGTCACGGAATAGCACCATGCTTCGAATTCGCGCTATCGCTTCTCACGTTCCCGACACGACCCCGTTCCAGGCGGTGCAAGCCCGGGAAAAAAACATCGGCTATGGCCATTTGTTGTACAAGTCAGCGGTCTTTTCCATGCCACGCGGCAAGGGCAGGATCGACGCCGAAGAAACGCTTCGGCTGCTTCCCACGGCGAGCATCGAACTGCCGGTAGCGCCCCCTGTGCAAAGCGGCGCCGACCTGGCGCTGGAAGCCGTCGCGCTGTTGCGTGAACAGATTCCGGCCGAAACGCTGGCACAGGTGAGCCACATTGTGGTGACCAATGCCGCCCTTAACCAACGCATCAATGAATCGGTCGCAGGCCGTATCCAGCATGCACTGGGTTTGCCCAAAGCCTTGCCTTTCGCCATCGGCCAAGCGGGGACGGCGGGGGTATTCAACGCTCTGAGCATGATCGAGGCGCTGGTCAGCCTGGGCGGCAAAGTGCTGTTGGTGGCGTCCGATAAGTGGCTTTACCCCTTCTTTCGCGCCTGGGGTGATCTGGTGGTGTACGGCGACAGTGCAGCGGCCATCTTGCTCGATGGCGACGGTGAGGCCGGGCCAGGCTGGGGGTCGATCCGCGCCTCGGCGATGCACTATGGCGCAGCCATCGATAACCCTTGGGGGCTGACACCCGCCGCCCTTGCCGAACGCCTGCATCCGCTGGCGGTGAGCGCTGCGCAAACGGCGATCGAGCGGGCTGGCCTGAATGCCAGCGATATCGATTGGGTGCTGCCGTCAGGGTTCGGCGACAGCTTTACTCTGGGCGTCAGCCGTGAACTGGGCATTGCGCAAAACCGGCATTTCGAATTCGGTGCCCGGCCTCATCACTCGAGCGCGGCGCCCTTGCTGTCGCTCATGCGCCTGCGTGCCAGCCTCCCCCCCGGTAAAACAGCCACCGTCTTGCTGTGGGATGCAGCCTTGTGCGGCACTGCCGGGGCCATTGTGGCCGAGATCCAGGCTGGCGCCTGACCCCAGATACACACCGCTTATTAATCAGGAAAACCTATGTCTGCTTATAAAGTCAGCCTGCGTGAGCTTCGCTTTTTTTTGTGGGAACTGCATAAAACCGACCAGAATTTTCTCGCTCGGGCGCCGTTCAACGACAAGAACCGTGCCTACTACGATGCCTTACTGGAGCGCGCCAGAGCGTTCGCCTATGAGTTGGGCAAAGCCTATCAAGCCTCCGACCGGCAGGAGTGCCGCTTGCTGGAAAACGGCACAGTCGAAATCCCCAAAGAGTTCCACGGGCTTTGGCAACGTTATAAGGATGAGTGGATTCAGGTACTGGGCAACGACAGCGAATCCCAGCAACCGGCCTTGCCACCGCTGATCCGGCAAGCCATCCAGGAAATGTTCATGGGCGCCAATCCGGCGTTCATGACCTACGGCGGCTTCAATTTCCCGGCCATCAAACTGTTGAAGCTGCATGGTACCGCAGCGCAAAAAGCAACGTACCTGCGCAAGCTTCAGCACTACGACTGGGACGCGTGCTTCTGTGCCACCGAGCAGCAGGCGGGAAGCGACCTGACGGCTGTCACCACCGTCGCAAAACCTCTTGAAAACGGCGAATATGCGGTCAGCGGCGAAAAGGTCTACATCTCGGCGGGCATGCATACGCTGACCGAAAACACCGTTTACTTTGTCTTGGGCCGCATTAATACCACCACCTCGACCTCCTACTCGCTGTCTTGCCTGCTAGTGCCGCGCTTCTGGCCTAACCCGGAAACGGGAGAGCTGGAAGACAACCATGTCGAGTGCACGTCCTTGCTGCGCAAAATGGGCTTGAAGGGCTGCGCCAATACCCAGCTGGTGTTTGGTCGAAGCGGCACCACCCGCGCTGTTCTGCTGGGCGATCGCAAGAATGCCGGGTTGCTGCAACTGGTGCCCTTGATGAACCAGGCGCGTATGAGCACGGCGATTATTGGTCTGGGTCTGGCTTCCAGCGCCTATCTGCACTCAGCCGATTTCGCCGGCAAACGGCTGCAAGGGCGAGCCATCAGCCGCACGTCCGATGCCAGCGCCCCTGCTGTGCCCATCATCGAACACGCCGACGTGCAGCGCATGCTGCTGGAAATGAAGGCTCGGGTAGAAGGCTGCCGTGGGCTGCTCGGCAAATTGACCGGCGCGTCGACCCAGGCGTTTGCCCTGGAAGCCGAGCCGGTACTGGACGAAGCTCAGGTCGAAAAATTCCGCAAACTGGTGCTGCTGTTCACGCCGATCTGCAAGGCTTTCGTCTCGGACCAGGCCTGGAAAATCTGCGAGCTGGCGATCCAGGTGCATGGCGGCATCGGCTACACCGATGCTTACCCTGTGGAGCAAAATGCCCGCGACGTGAAAATCCTGTCGATCTGGGAAGGTACCAACTACATCCAGTCCCAGGACCTGGTGCGCGACAAGCTGGGTTTTGGCAGGAACTCACGCCTGATCAAGTTTCTGCGCGAAGAGCTGGATGCCTTCTTGAACAGCACACTGGGGGCCGGTACTGAGCTACAAGGCCAATTCCCGCTGCTGGAAAACGCCATGGTCGCCGTTGAGCAGGCGCTCTCATGGATCAATGAGCACGTGCGTGCCGGTCGCACACACGAAACCAGCCAGTTTTATACGCGTTTCCTGGAAATGCTCGGCCTCACCGCCAGCGCCTGGGTCTTGCTGGAATCGGCCTGCCTGGCAGAGCGTCAGTTACGCCAGCCACAAAGCGCTGAAGAAGCGGCTTTTTACCGTGGCAAGGTCAAGACCGCCCAGTATTTTTTCGCCAACATTCTGCCGACTGTGACGCAGCACGCCCACGCCATAGAAAACCTGTTGGTCGCCCACGGCAGCATTACGCTGGATGAGTTGGTCCAGGCCGACACGCCCACTCCCGCACCGGCGCAGAGCCTGTTTGGCGGACCGCGCACGCTGTATCGCGGCACCAACATCGACGGCGCCACACTTGAGCCCAATGAAGGCCTGTGGGTCAGGGGTCGCAACCTCAATGACCTGATCGGCAGCGTCGACTTCCCCACGGCGCTATGGCTGGCATGGTTTGGCAACCTGCCGTCCACCACGCAGAGCCAGGCCATTGACGCGGTCCTGGTCCGCATTGCCAGCCACTTGTCGCAGGAGCCCGCCTATCGGCGTGGCATCGAAGCCGTGGCCGCCAGCGGTGCCGGCATCGTTCAGGCAGCAGCCTGTGGCCTGCTCGGCGATTTGGCAACGCTGGAAAATATCGCCCTGATCGAAGCGAGCGCGCGCGGTTTGCCCACGCATGCGGACTTTATCCAGGGCCTGGTCAGCATTGCCTCAACACCGCACTTTCTACACGCGGCGCTCGGTTATGCCGCCCACGGCGCAGCACCGATCCAACACGCCGAGGCCGTGCTGGCTGCCATGGGCGCGACGCGCATCGACGCCCTGTCCATTCGTGTCATCGACGCCCTGCTGGTGGCCTGGCACGCCGGGTTCGGCTACATCACGCCAACGGTGCTGGTACCCCGTACCGCCATCGGCACCGGTGTCAGCATTGCGCAAGCCGTGGCGGCCGGGTTCATGGCCAGCGGGCCTAACCATGTCGGCGCAGCCGAAGAAGCGATGACCTGGCTCAAAACCATCAGTGCGCAAGCCAGCCCTGCGGACATACGCCAGGCGGTCGACCACGCGCTGGATCAACCCGGCAACCTGCTGTTTGGTTTCGGCCATCCGCTGTTCGTGCAGGACCCACGACCGCCGCATCTCAGAGCCCTGTTTGCAGAATGGGGATTCGGGGGGCGCTACCTGGAGGTTTTCGACGTCGTGTGTGCCCACGTCCTGGAGCGTAAAGGCCTGCGTCCGAACATTGATTTCATCACCGCCGCCGCCCTGCTTGATCTCGGCGTGACGCAAGCCCGCTGGGGTGTCGGACTGGGGCTCTGTGGCCGGGTGACGGCCATGGTCGCGCATGCCATCGAACGGCGTGATCGTCCTGCTTTCGGGGTCGGCAGCAAAGCCGCCCGCACGTTGTTGGCCACCGTTCCAGTGGGGTGGCTGTAAGACAGCCAGACGCACACCGCCCTTGCTATGCCAACGCCGAAACCTCTTTTAACGCCCTCTACTGCTGGAGCTTAAAAATGTTATTGAAAAACCTGCGACCTGCCGACGAATACGACCGCTTTGCCTCGCAAGCCCTGGAACCCTGGGACGTAATGTTTGTTACCCGCATTCGCCAGATTGCCCGCGACCTGCCGCCCGGCGCCCTGGTCGATATCGGCACGGCCACCGTCGTGGTGCCGGTACGGCTGGCGGCCGATCCGGTATTAAAAGGCTGGCATTTCATCGGCCTGGATCTGGACGAAACCATGCTCGAGGGTGGCCGACCGCGCATCGAAGCGCTCGGCCTGAGCGACACCATCGAGCTCAAGGTGGGCGACGCCCTGGACCTGCCCTTCGCGGACAACAGCCTGACCATGGCGGTCAGCCGCGCCACCTTGCATCACTTGCCGGACAAGGTGAAAAGCCTGACCGAGATGTACCGCGTACTGCAGCCCGGCGGCGTCGGTCTGGTGCACGACATGCGCCGCGACGTAGCCCCGGAGTTGCTGGAAAAATTCACTCAAATGCGCGCTTCGGTGGGGTATCCACCGACCCACGTCGAAGAAAAAGTCACCCTGCAAGAAGCGCGCGAGTTGGTTATCGAGGCGGGCCTGGAGCATTGCACAGTGGTGACCAGCCCCCGTTCGGGCATGGGCGCACTGGGTTTCGAAATCCTCATTAAAAAGCCTTTGTTGGCTTGATACGCAACTCGCCGGGGACAAGGCTATGGATCAACGTACAGATCGGGTTGAGCACTTTCAGGCAATGCTGGGCAGCTCGCAGGTGCAGTGTGGGTTCCTGTCACACGGGCCCATGCCGCTGGTCATAACGCCTGTAGACAACACGCTAAGCACTGACAGCGAAGCGTTTGCGACGTGGTATCGCCAGCACCGGGCGGTCTTTGACAGCCTGCTGCTGGAGTTCGGCTGCCTGTTGTTCCGTGGTTTTGCCTTGCGCGAAAACGCGGACTTCCAGGTGATTGCGCAAAACTATCCTGAGCACGCGTTCGGTTATATCGGCGGCGCCACGCCACGCAAGAACATTGAGGGCAGAGTCTACGAATCGACCCGTATCCCGCCCACCCTGAAAATCGGCCTGCATCAAGAAAAGGCCTACATGGCGCACTACCCACTGAAACTCGCCTTCTTTTGCAAACAGCCCTCGGTAGAAGGCGGCGAAACCATTCTGTGTGACATGCGTGCCGTTACCCGCCGCTTGCCAGCGCCCTTGATCGAACGCCTCAGCGCCGCGCGCATTCAGTATGTGCGCAACTTCCGGGCACCCAGCACGCCCGAGAATGAACCGCGCAACACCCATATGCGCGAATACCACCGGCCCTGGGATGAAGCATTCCTGACCGATGATCCGCAGCGGGTGGAACAGCTGTGCCGCGAGACACACCTCGATTACCAGTGGCTCGAAGATGGCAGCATCACGGTGTCGCATACCGGTGACGCCGTCTTGAAACATCCGCAGACGGGCGAGTCCATCTGGTTCAATCAACTGTCGACCCAGCACAACAATGCCCGCTCCCTCGGCAAACCGGGTTACGCCTACATCCAGCACGCCTATCAGGACAAACCGGCCCGCCCTTACGATGTGCGGCTGGGCGACGGTACGCCGATCCCGGAGGCTGACATCGCGCCGATCTACGACGCGCTTGAGGCGCAGGAGATCGCTTTCCCCTGGCGCAGCGGTGACATGCTGTTGATCGATAACATTGCTGTTGCCCATGGCCGCAACCCCTTCAAAGGCCAACGCGATGTCCAAGTCGCGTTGTTCGATTGACCATGAACAGTCCAATCCTGCTGACAGACGACAAACACGGGCTGCCTGAACCTGCCGTGCATCCTGAGGTGCAGTTGGCAGCCAGGCCCACTTATGCGATGGAAGCCAAACTGATCCGGGTCAGCGCCGGCAGTTTCCGCTTCGAGGTTCGCGATCTGCATTTTCGACGCGGCCTGCATACCGCCATCATCGGCCCCAATGGCGCCGGTAAGACCACGCTGATCGAAGCCTTGCTCGGGTTCCGTCAGGCGCATCTGGAAGAAGCGCAGATTCTGGGGGTGGCGGCGCCGCGTTTTCTGCAAAGCACCCGCCACCGCAAGCGACTGGGGGTTCAATTGCAGCGGGTCGAGTACGAAGACTCGTCGAATGTGCGGGAGATCCTCGATTTGCATCTGGCCCTGTACGGCAAGCAAGACCCGCAGGTGGCGCAGGCTCTGGATATCGAAGCGCTGCGCAAACTGCCTTATCGGGCACTGTCACGCGGCCAGAAACAGCGGCTCGATTTGTTCGTGGCGCTGGCCCACCACCCGGAACTGGCAGTCCTTGACGAGCCGTTTACCGGGCTTGACCGCGCGTATATCGAGCGCGTCGCACACCTGCTGCGCTACGACCTGGCCGGCCTGACGATCATCATGATTTGCCACTCGGAAGAAGAACTGGATGCCGCCAGCGACGTGGTGTGGGTGTGCAACGGCGGGGTTGAGTATCGAGGTGATAAAGAATCACTGAAGAACCGCCTCGTCGGCGCCTTCCATGCTTATTTGCAGTTGGACGATGTTGATCAGGTCAACGCCATCTATCAGCAGTTGCAACGCGAAAGCGCCACGCTGCGGTTGTCGATGCCATCACGCAATGAAATCAGCGTGTATGGCACGCAGGAACTGGAGCCGTTGATACGCCGCCTGATCGGCAATGTTGCGTTCCAGCACTGTGAATTCGGCCCCACCCACTACCGCGATATGTTGCACCTCTGCGCCCAAGGAGAACTGGATGCTTAGCGTACTGGCGATATTGACGCGCAACGAACTGCTGGGATTTTTTCGCAGCAAGTCGGCGCTGTTTTGGGCGCTGGCCTTCCCGATCCTGCTGCTGACCGTGATGCTGATGGCTTTCGGTCATCGAGGCTCACTCGGTACAGTCAAGGTCGAGTTTGTGGCGGCAGGGGTCCAGACCAGCCCGGACACCAACTGCCAGTTTGCGATCCAGCAGGCATTTGCGGGCGGTGATCCCGTAAAGGCTGAATTTTCAACCGTCCACAACACTGCCTCCGTCGCAGCAGACACGGTGCGCATTGTATTCCCGGCAGGCGATGGCCCGTTGCAAGTGCAATACGACTTCAACGGCCAGCTCGCGGTACGCGCCGCCGCACGTGTGATCGAGATTGCTGCGGTCAGGTGTTCGGCGGCCAAGCGCGGCATTGTGTCGGCAGACCTGGTGCATTTCGAAGACACGGCCTCCGGTGCCAAGCCCTTCGACTACGGCCAGTTTTTTACCACCGGCATTTTGGTCATCTGTTTGATGTCTCTCGGCATCATGTCCACCGCCTTGTCAATTGCCAGCTTGCGTGAACACAACGCGCTCAAGATCTACGCCTGCTTTCCTGTGCCGAAGCTGGTTTTTCTGGCCTCTATCCTCGTGTCGCGGGTGGTCATGATGCTGATTTCGGTGGGCTCCTTGCTGCTGGTGGCGCGGTTTGGATATGGCATCGACCTCTCGCTATGGAGTGTGCAGACCTTGCGCGCGTTGCCGGTGATTGTGCTGGGCGGCGTCATGTTGCTGTGCCTCGGCACCCTGCTGGCCAGTCGTACCGCCTCGATAAAAGAAACCGAATTGCTGTGCCATCTGATCCATTACCCGGCCCTGTTCTTCGGCAACCTGACCATCCCGTTGAACGATGCGCCCGCCTGGATCAAAACCATGCTCTCGGTGATTCCGATCAACCAGTTTGTCTCGGTACTGCGCCAAGTGATGCTCGACGGTGCGTCCCTGGCTTCGCTGTGGCTGCCCCTGTTGGCCCTGGCAGGCTGGACCGCTTTGTTCCTTACCGCCGCTACCTTCATGTTCCGCTGGCACAAAAATTAAGCCCCGACCCCGGGCATTTCATTGCATCTCTATTCAAGGAAACCAGCATGTCTATCAGCAAGCTAGGCCGTGCCTATTTGTCGAATGCCAGCGCATTCATTCCGGTTATCGTGTTCCTTTTGTATGGCCGTTTTGGCCCAGGTGAGGCAGGCGTGCGCTGGGATACCGCGTATGTGGTCAGCGGTATTCTGAGCATTGCGCACGTGTTCTGGCTGTTCAAGTACCGCCCTGGCCATTGGATCGCACTGGGCGTGGATCTGTACCTGATGATTGGCGCCCTGCTGGCGTGGGTCTCTACCGCGGCGTTGCAAGTGTGGGGGCAGGAGCTGGGGGCTGCACCCGTGCTGGCGTGCGTTTTGGTGATTGGCTTGGGCGCTACCCGGCTTTCGCCACTGGGTTTTATCGGCGAAGCCAGCAGCGATCATGGGTTGATTAGAAAACTCTCGGTGATGCTGCTGGTGGCCGCTGCTATCGCCGTCGCGGTGTCACTGGCTTTTCGCCATAACACGTTGCTGGGAGGCGTATTGCCCATCGTCGCGCTGGTGCTCACACGCAGCCAACTGCTCAAACGCGTGGTTGCGACGCCATGAGCAACCTGGAACCTGCATCGGGGCTCCACGCGTTCCTGATCGAAGTCGCCGAGGGGCTGGGGCAGGCGTCACTGCTGACCGGGGCGGCCTGTGCACCTTATGAAATCGACGTTGCGCAGTGCCGGGGCAAAGCCGCGGCGGTCGTGCTCCCGTGTGATACCCACGCGGTCAGCGCGCTGATGCGCATCGCGGTGCGCCATCGCATACGGCTGGTCGCCCAAGGTAATCGCAGTGGGTTGGTGGGCGGCGCCGTCACCGACAACTCCGGCACGCAAGTCATCGTGTCCCTTTCGCGCTTACGCCGAGTGCGCGAGATTGATCCCTTGAACCGCACGGTCATTGTCGACGCTGGTGTGCTCTTGTCTGAGTTGAATCGCCAACTGGAGCCCCATTCGCTGTGTTTCCCTATCGATGTCGGCAGCGATCCGGCGATAGGCGGACTGATCGGCGCCAATGCCGGCGGCAGCCGCTTGCTCAAGCATGGCGACGTGCGCCATAACCTGCTCGGCATCGAGGTGGTGCTGGCCGACGGCGACGGCACCGTGGTGCAGTTGCTCGCGCCGTTGCGCAAGAACAATACCGGGCTCGACCTCAAGCAGATGTTTGTCGGCACCGGCGGCGCCTTCGGGATCATTACGGCGGCGACGCTTGAGCTCAAACGCCTCGATCAGTCGACACAGAGCATGTTTGTTGCCTTGCCTGACCATGGGACAGCGCTTGAGGTGCTGCAGGCCTTCGAACTTCAATTTGGCGATCTGCTGTGTGCGTTCGAAGTGATATCCGAGGCGGCGCTCGCCATTACGTTGCGCAACTTTCCTACCCTGCGCCACCCGTTCAGCCAATCGTCGGCAAGCTGTTATGCCCTGATTGAAGTTGCCAGCAGCATGCCTGGCTTACACACAGTTTTTGCGCAACGAACCGAACAGGTGCTGGAAGCGCTGTATGAAAGCGGCCGGGTTCTCGACGCTGTTCTGGGTAACACCAGCAGCTTTTGGCCACTGCGAGACAACCTGCCGTTGGCCATCGCCAAGGAAGGTATCCCGCTCTCATTCGACGTGGCGTTCTCGCGATCACAGTTAGTGGCTTTCAGAGATCAAGCTGCACAGTGGCTAGAGCAGGAACATCCGCTGCTGCAGCTTTACGATTTCGGCCATTTTGCCGACGGCGGCTGCCATTTGATTGTGCTTGTCCCGCACGCGCATATCGCCCAGTACGGCATCGCCAAGATCGTCGCTGTGCGCAGCGGCATTTATAAGCGGGTGTCCGAAAACGGCGGCTGCTTCAGTGCAGAGCATGGTGTCGGGCCAATGAATGCCGCTTATTACAGCAAGTACACGGCGCCTGAAGTGCAGCACATCAGCAGGGCCATGCAGCAGTTGATGGACCCGCAGGCTGTGCTGGGCCGCTACCGCTATACCTAGAGCGAACCGCCTGCGCAGTTCATTTCAACGAAAAATCAGGCCTGACGATGGCACAGCAAGCGATAGGAAACATGATGATTACCGGCAAAATGCTCATCGGCCAATCAGCCGTGCGTGGCGACAACGGATCGCTGTGTGCAATCAACCCTGCCACCCATGAAACGCTGAGCCCCGACTTCGGCGTCGGCGGTATAACTGAGATTGAGCAGGCCTGCACGCTGGCGCAACAAGCCTTCGATCGCTACCGCGCGACCACGGCAGAGCAGCGTGCTCAATTTCTGGAAGCGATTGCCACGGGCATTTTGGCGTTGGGGGCTGCGCTGATCGAGCGCGCGTCTCTGGAGTCGGGATTGCCTGCTGTGCGCCTGATCATCGAGCGGGGCCGCACCGTCAGCCAGTTGCGGCTGTTCGCGAAGGTTGTTCGCGATGGCCACTACCTCGGCGCCACCCTGGACAGCGCGTTGCCGACGCGCCTCCCTTCTCGCCCCGACCTGAGGTTGCACAAGATCGCCCTCGGTCCGGTGGCGGTGTTTGGTGCGAGCAATTTTCCCCTGGCGTTTTCGGTTGCCGGCGGCGATAGCGCCGCCGCCCTGGCCGCTGGCTGCCCGATCGTGGTCAAGGCGCATGAAGCTCATCTGGGTACGTCTGAACTGGTTGGCCAGGTGATTCAGCAGGCAGCCGCTGCTCACTCGTTACCAGAGGGCGTGTTTTCCCTGCTCATAGGCGACGGTCATCTGTTCGGCCAAACCCTGGTCAGCCATCCCGCGATCAAGGCCGTCGCCTTCACAGGTTCGCGACAAGGCGGCTTGGCGCTGATGCGTACGGCGGCGCAACGCAGCGAACCGATTCCGGTGTACGCCGAAATGAGCTGCATCAATCCCGTGTTCCTGTTGCCGCATGCGCTGTCGATGCGCGCCAGCGAAATCGGCCGGGGATTCGTCGAGGCGCTGACAATGAGTGCGGGGCAACTGTGCACCAATCCTGGCTTGGTGATTGCCCTGGAAGGCCCGTCCCTGACCCAGTTTTGCGACACAGCCCTGGATACCCTGCGCACAAAGGCGGCGGCAACCCTGCTGACGCCGGGCATTCATCAGGCTTACCTCGCTGGGGTCGAGGAGACGGCCACTATCAACGGTGTTACGACGCTGGGCCACGGTGGTCCCGCGCAAAAGCCATGTGCAGCGCAAGCCGCATTGTTCGTAACGGATGCAGCCAC
This sequence comes from Pseudomonas sp. FSL R10-1350, assembly GCF_009600525.1. Classification (NCBI taxonomy): domain Bacteria; kingdom Pseudomonadati; phylum Pseudomonadota; class Gammaproteobacteria; order Pseudomonadales; family Pseudomonadaceae; genus Pseudomonas; species Pseudomonas sp. FSL R10-1350. The sequence goes on along the minus strand of NZ_WIVR01000021.1, from coordinate 41,660 downwards.
CTTTGTGACGACAGGACGACTGGGCGACGAAACATTCGGCCCCAGCTCGCTGATAGTCGCCTGCAAGAATGAAGAAGACATGCTGGCAGTCGCCGAGCACCTGTCAGGCCAACTGACGGCGACCTTGCACCTGGATGAGGCTGATCATGGGCTGGCACGAAAACTGTTGCCCATTCTTGAGCGCAAGGCGGGGCGGATTTTGGCGAACGGTTACCCGAACAACGTCGAGGTCTCGCACGCGATGGTGCACGGCGGCCCGTTCCCGGCCAGTTCGGACAGCCGCAGCAGCGCGGTCGGCGCCAGCGCCATCGACAGGTTCCTGCGGCCGGTGTGTTATCAGGACCTGCCTGCGGCCTTGATGCCGGCAGCGCTACAGGATGGCAATCCGCTAGAACTGTGGCGGACGGTCAATGGTGAATGTGTGCTTGCCTAAGCTTTTTCCTGATGGGGACAACACTTCAAGGTTTAAAACTTCGCGTCGTAAAACCATAAAAAAAGCCCCTATACAGGTAATGCTGTTCACTTATGAGATGCGTACGAGTAACTGTAGGAGCGAGCTTGTCTCGCGAGCTTTTAAAAGATCAAAAGATCGCGAGACAAGCTCGCTCCTACAGGGTTCGCTTTCCCTTATGTGAACAGCATTGCCCTGTACAGGGGCTTTCAGAACGAAACCTTAGATTTAGGTCTCAGGTGTTCGTCAGAACGGAATATCGTCATCGAAGCTGTCGAAGTCCGCGGCTGGCTGTGGAGCCTGCTGTTGCGGCGCAGGGCGTTGTGCCTGCTGACGCGGAGCGGATTGCTGGTAGTTGTTACCGCCGCCCTGGTTTTGTTGGTCGCCCTGTGGACGGCCACCCAGCAGTTGCATGGTGCCTTGCATGTCGACCACGATTTCGGTGGTGTAACGCTTGATACCGTCTTTTTCCCACTCACGGGTTTGCAGCTTGCCTTCGATGTACACCTGCGAACCCTTGCGCAGGTATTCACCAGCGATTTCGGCCACTTTGCCGAACATCGATACACGGTGCCATTCAGTCTTTTCGACTTTCTGACCGGTTTGTTTGTCGGTCCATTGTTCGCTGGTTGCCAGACTCAGGTTGGTCACGGCATTACCGTTAGGCAAGTAGCGAACTTCGGGATCCTGGCCGCATGTGCCGACCAATATAACTTTGTTAACCCCACGGGCCATAACGTTCTCCTAGGCTTCGCGCACCGGCGCCGGGTTAACCAGCTGCTCAAGTGTCGCGCGATCCAATAGTTCGGTGTCCAATTTGATATAAATCGCAGACTCTTCAGTCACGACCACTGCATCTGTAACGCCCTTAACGGCCTTTAAACGCTCTGCCAGACCTGCTTCGCGCAACGCTTGAGGCGACAACGGCAAGCGCAGGCTTGTTACGTAAGGTGGTTCGCGCATGGTAACAGCAAAGACCAGCCAGAGTGCAGCCAGAGCTGCGCATCCCAGGAACACAGCCGACAAACCGCCATGCTGGAAAAACCAGCCGCCGAGTATGCCGCCCAGTGCCGAACCGAGGAATTGGCTGGTGGAATACACCCCCATCGCCGTCCCTTTGCCGCCCGCCGGTGACACCTTGCTGATCAATGAAGGCAATGACGCCTCCAGCAGGTTAAACGCGGTGAAGAACACCACCGTGCCGATCACCAACGTTCGTAAACTGTCACCGAACTGCCAGAAGAATAGCTCAGTCAGCATCAACGTACTGACGGCGCCGAGCAAAACTCGTTTCATTTTGCGTTTCTTTTCGCCGTAGATGATGAACGGGATCATGGCGAAGAAAGAAATCAGCAGCGCGGTGAGGTAGACCCACCAGTGCTGCTCTTTGGGCAGGCCGGCTTTTTCGACCAGCGCCAGCGGCAAGGCAATGAAGCTGGACATCAACATGGCGTGTAACACAAAGATGCCCAAATCCAGGCGCAGCAGGTCGGGATGGCGCAAGGTCGGCAACAAGGCCTGCTTGGCCACACCGGATTCGCGGTGCTGCAAGGTGTCGGTAGAACGCGGCACCATAAACCGGATGATCACGATGCCCAGCAGCGCCATCGCCCCCGTGGCCAGGAACAACCCGGACAGGCCGAAGGCGCGGGTCAGCAGCGGCCCGACGACCATGGCAACGGCAAACGACAAGCCGATGGTCATACCGATCATGGCCATGGCCTTGGTGCGGTGCTGTTCGCGGGTGAGGTCTGAGAGCAGCGCCATCACGGCCGCCGAAATAGCGCCAGCGCCTTGCAGGACGCGCCCTGCAATCACGCCCCAAATGGAATCCGATTGAGCCGCCAGCACGCTGCCCAGGGCAAACACGATTAACCCGAGGTAGATGACCGGGCGTCGGCCAATGCGGTCGGAAATGATCCCAAACGGGATCTGAAAGAGCGCCTGAGTCAGGCCGTAAGCGCCTATCGCCAATCCAATCAGTGCAGGTGTAGCGCCTGCCAGGTCCATGCCATAGGTCGCCAGAACCGGCAACACCATAAACATGCCAAGCATACGGAACGCAAACACAAGTGCCAGACCGCTGGCTGCGCGGGTCTCGCTGCCACTCATGCGTTCGCTTTGGGGATCGTGCATGGAAAAACCTCATGTGAACCGGCGGCGATTCTATCAGTCCCATCGAGTAACAGCACACACAGGAGCGGGCCGCGACGCTTTGTCACGTAAAAGTTAAGAAACACCTGACAGAACACACACCCAACGTCAGCAGCCGCTGATGACATGCAGCCATCAAGGACCTGCACAGTTTTCCCGCAGATACGTATACTCAGTCGTTTACGTTATGCCCGCCAAGCGAGGCCGCAGTGGACAAGATCCTGATACGTGGGGCACGAACCCACAACCTGAAGAACATCGACCTGACCCTGCCAAGGGACAAACTGATCGTCATCACCGGACTGTCTGGCTCCGGCAAATCATCCCTGGCGTTTGACACGTTGTATGCCGAAGGCCAACGACGTTACGTCGAGTCTTTGTCGGCTTATGCCCGCCAGTTCTTGTCGATGATGGAAAAGCCCGACGTCGATACCATCGAAGGGTTGTCACCGGCGATTTCGATCGAGCAGAAGTCGACCTCGCACAACCCGCGCTCTACGGTCGGTACGATCACCGAGATTTACGATTACCTGCGCCTGCTGTACGCCCGCGTCGGTATCCCGCGTTGCCCGGACCACGACATCCCCCTGGAAGCCCAGACGGTCAGCCAGATGGTTGACTTGGTGCTGGCTCAGCCCGAAGGCAGCAAGTTGATGCTGCTGGCGCCGGTGATCCGCGAGCGCAAGGGTGAGCACCTGTCGGTGTTTGAGGAGTTGCGTGCGCAGGGTTTTGTACGGGCCCGTGTGGACGGCAAGCTCTGTGAGCTGGATGAGCTGCCTAAACTCGACAAGCAGAAGAAGCACACCATTGATGTGGTGGTTGACCGCTTTAAAGTGCGTGCTGACCTGCAGCAGCGCTTGGCGGAGTCGTTTGAAACGGCCCTGAAGCTGGCCGACGGTATTGCGCTGGTCGCGCCGATGGACGATGAGCCGGGTGAAGAGATCATCTTCTCTGCGCGCTTCGCCTGCCCGATCTGTGGCCATGCCATCAGTGAACTTGAACCCAAGCTGTTTTCCTTTAACAACCCGGCTGGCGCGTGCCCGACGTGCGACGGTCTGGGGGTGAAGCAATTCTTTGATATCAAGCGCCTGGTGAACGGTGAGTTGACCCTGGCCGAGGGTGCCATCCGCGGATGGGACCGTCGTAACGTCTATTACTTCCAGATGCTCGGGGCGCTGGCCAAGCATTACGATTTCAGCCTTGAAGTGCCGTTCAATGAACTGCCTGCCGACAAGCAGAAAGTCATTCTGTACGGCAGTGGCTCTCAGAACGTGGATTTCCGTTATCTGAATGATCGCGGCGACATCGTGAAGCGCGCGCACCCGTTTGAAGGGATTGTGCCGAACCTTGAGCGTCGCTATCGGGAAACCGAGTCTGCCACGGTGCGTGAAGAGCTGGCCAAGTTCCTCAGCACGCAGTCTTGCCCGGATTGCCGTGGCACCCGCCTGCGCCGCGAGGCCCGTCATGTATGGGTGGGTGAGAAAAACCTGCCGGCCGTGACCAATATGCCGATTGGTGATGCGACTGAGTATTTCAGTAGCCTGAGCCTGACCGGACGGCGTGGTGAAATTGCGGACAAAATCCTTAAAGAAATCCGCGAGCGCCTGCAGTTTTTGGTGAATGTGGGCCTCGACTACCTGTCGCTGGACCGCAGTGCCGACACGCTGTCGGGCGGTGAAGCGCAGCGGATTCGTCTGGCCAGCCAGATTGGCGCGGGTTTGGTGGGCGTTCTGTACATCCTCGACGAACCCTCGATTGGTTTGCACCAGCGCGATAACGACCGTTTGCTGGGCACGCTCAAGCACCTGCGCGATATCGGCAACACGGTGATTGTGGTTGAGCACGACGAAGACGCGATTCGTCTGGCGGATTACGTGGTGGACATCGGCCCGGGTGCCGGGGTGCATGGCGGGCATATCGTGGCTGAGGGTACGCCTGCCGAAGTGATGGCGCACCCTGACTCGCTCACTGGCAAGTACTTGTCTGGCCGGGTGAAAATTGAAGTTCCTGCCAAACGTACGCCACGCAACAAGAAGCTGACGCTGTCGCTCAAGGGCGCCCGCGGCAACAACTTGCGCAACGTCGACCTTGAGATCCCGATTGGTCTTCTGACCTGCGTGACCGGTGTTTCGGGGTCGGGCAAGTCGACGCTGATTAACAACACGCTGTATCCGCTGAGTGCCACCGCACTCAATGGCGCCACCACCCTGGAAGCTGCCGCCCATGACAGCATCAAGGGGCTGGAGCACCTGGATAAAGTCGTCGACATTGATCAAAGCCCGATTGGCCGGACGCCGCGTTCCAACCCGGCAACCTACACGGGGCTGTTTACGCCGATCCGCGAGCTATTTTCGGGCGTGCCTGAATCCCGTTCGCGGGGTTATGGCCCAGGGCGTTTCTCGTTCAACGTGAAAGGCGGGCGCTGCGAGGCGTGTCAGGGCGATGGCCTTATCAAGGTAGAAATGCACTTTCTGCCGGATATCTACGTGCCGTGCGACGTCTGCAAGAGCAAGCGCTATAACCGCGAAACCCTTGAGATCAAGTACAAGGGCAAGAGCATCCATGAAGTGCTGGAGATGACGATCGAAGAAGCGCGTGAGTTCTTCGATGCAGTCCCTGCACTGGCGCGCAAGCTGCAAACGTTGATGGACGTAGGTTTGTCGTACATCAAGCTCGGGCAGTCCGCCACGACGCTGTCAGGCGGTGAAGCACAGCGGGTCAAGTTGTCTCGCGAGCTGTCCAAGCGCGACACCGGCAAAACGCTGTACATCCTTGATGAGCCGACTACCGGCCTGCACTTTGCGGACATCAAGCAATTGCTGGAAGTGCTGCACAGGCTGCGCGACCACGGCAACACGGTGGTGGTGATTGAGCACAACCTGGATGTGATCAAAACCGCAGACTGGCTGGTGGACCTCGGCCCGGAAGGCGGCTCGAAAGGTGGGCAGATCATTGCGACCGGCACGCCGGAAGCAGTGGCTGAGATGACGCAGTCTCACACCGGCTTCTACCTGAAGCCGTTACTGATCCGCGACCGCGCTTAATTCGCGGTATTAAAAAGCCCCTGTCATTGCGAAATGACAGGGGCTTTTTGTTGGGCGTGAAGACTGCCGATCAGAACTGCGATTGCAGGTAGTTCTGCAGACCGATGGACTTGATCAGGCCCAGCTGTTTTTCCAGCCAGTAGGTGTGGTCTTCTTCGGTGTCTGCCAACTGAATGCGCAGGATGTCGCGGCTTACGTAGTCTTTGTGCAGCTCACACAACTCGATGCCTTTGCACAGTGCAGCACGGACTTTGTATTCCAGGCGCAAATCGGCGGCGAGCATCTCTGGCACGGTGGTGCCGACGTCCAGATCGTCCGGGCGCATGCGTGGCGTACCCTCGAGCATGAGAATCCGGCGCATCAACGCATCAGCGTGTTGTGCCTCTTCTTCCATTTCGTGGTTGATACGCTCGTACAACTTGGTGAAGCCCCAGTCCTCGTACATACGGGAATGGACAAAATATTGGTCACGTGCAGCCAGCTCGCCGGTTAACAACGTGTTGAGGTAATCGATTACGTCCGGGTGCCCTAGCATCGCCCCACATCTCCCTGCTGAAAGGCTGTAGTTTGAACCAAGCTGACTGAGAGGTCACGGCTCAATCGCAATAAAAACGCTAATTTTCACAGAAAACACGTCTAAATAACGCAAAAACCGCCCATTTGAGGGCGGTTCTGCTTCTCACTTAGACTTACTTCACCGTTACACCCAAGGCTTTGGCAACGCCTTGACCATAGGCCGGGTCTGCTTTGAGGAAGTGCTGCAACTGACGCTGAACAACGTCGTCGGTCACGCCTTCCATCGCACCGGCGATGTTGTTGATGAGCAGGGCTTTCTGGTCATCATTCATCAAGCGGAACAGAGCACCGGCGTAGCTGTAGTAGTCGGTGTCTTCACGGTGGTCGTAGCGGTCTGCTGCGCCACTGAGCGCCAAGGGTGGTTCAGCATACTGCGGGGCCTGCTTGGGCGCGTCAGCGTAGCTGTTGGGTTCGTAGTTAGGCGCAGCACCCCCATTGTTGCCATAGGCCATCGAACCGTCGCGCTGATAGTTGTGCGCAGGCACACGCGGGGCGTTGATGGGCAGGTGCTGGTGGTTGGTACCGACACGGTAACGGTGCGCATCCGCGTAAGCGAATACACGGCCTTGGAGCATGCGATCAGGGGAGAGACCTACACCCGGGATCATGTTGCTTGGACCAAACGCCGCCTGTTCAACTTCTGCAAAGTAGTTGAGCGGGTTGCGGTTGAGCTCAAGTTCGCCGATCTCGATCAACGGGAACTCTTTTTGCGACCAGGTTTTGGTGACATCGAACGGGTTGTCGCGATGCGTTGCCGCTTGGGCCTCGGTCATGATCTGGATGCATACACGCCATTTCGGATAGTCACCACGCTCGATGGCTTCGAACAGGTCGCGCTGGGCGTAGTCCGGGTCAGTACCTGCCAGACGTGCAGCTTCTTCTGGTGGCAAGTTCTTGATGCCTTGCTTGGTTTTGTAATGCCACTTGACCCAATGACGCTCACCGGCCGCATTGATCAGGCTGTAGGTGTGACTGCCAAAACCGTGCATATGGCGGTAGCCATCAGGAATGCCGCGGTCCGAGAACAGGATGGTGACCTGGTGCAGCGATTCTGGTGAATGCGACCAGAAATCCCACTTCATCTGCGCACTTTTCAGGTTGCTTTGCGGCAAGCGTTTTTGGGTGTGGATAAAGTCAGGGAATTTCAGCGGATCACGAATGAAGAAAACCGGGGTGTTGTTGCCCACGATGTCCCAGTTGCCTTCTTCGGTGTAGAACTTGAGAGCAAAACCACGCGGGTCGCGCTCGGTGTCAGCAGAGCCACGTTCACCGCCCACGGTTGAGAAGCGCAAGAAAGTCGGGGTTTGCTTGCCAACGGTGTCAAACAGCTTGGCGCTGCTGTATTGGCTGATGTCACGGGTCAGTGTGAACGTGCCATGGGCAGCCGAACCTTTGGCGTGCACGCGACGTTCTGGAATATTTTCGCGGTTGAAGTGCGCGAGTTTTTCGATCAGGTGAAAGTCATCGAGCAACAACGGGCCCCGAGGCCCAGCCGAACGAGAGTTCTGGTTGTCAGCAACAGGGGCGCCGCTGGCGGTCGTCAGGGTTTTGGTCTGGCTCATGCTAATCCTTCCTCAGTCAGTCTTGATGCTGCCGGCTAATCGGCTGAGGAAGAGTATTGACCACGATACCTGTGTGGGCAAATGCATTAAATTGTCGAACTCAATAGCTTTTTATTATCGAACGGACACAAAAAACCGGGCACTAGGCCCGGTTCTTTGTAGAGACTGACGTCTTACTCAGCGGATACAGCTTCACCGCCAACTGGACGATCAACCAACTCGACGTACGCCATAGGCGCGTTGTCGCCAGCGCGGAAACCGCACTTGAGGATGCGCAGGTAGCCACCCTCACGAGTTGCATAACGCTTGCCCAGATCGTTGAACAGCTTACCAACCATAGCTTTCGAACGAGTACGGTCGAAAGCCAGACGGCGGTTAGCAACAGAATCAATCTTGGCCAGAGTAATCAGCGGCTCAGCAACGCGACGCAGTTCTTTGGCTTTCGGCAGAGTCGTTTTGATCAGCTCGTGCTCGAACAGCGACACTGCCATGTTTTGAAACATAGCCTTGCGGTGCGAGCTAGTGCGGCTCAGGTGACGACCACTTTTACGATGACGCATGGTTCATTCCTTACCAAACACAACGTTCGGTGATTACGACGATCAGGCAGTCGCCTTGTCGTCCTTCTTAAGACTTGCAGGCGGCCAGTTGTCGAGGCGCATGCCGAGGGACAGACCACGGGAGGCCAGAACGTCCTTGATTTCGGTCAAGGATTTCTTGCCCAGGTTCGGAGTCTTCAACAGTTCTACTTCGGTGCGCTGAATCAGGTCACCAATGTAGTAAATGTTCTCCGCCTTAAGGCAGTTGGCCGAACGCACGGTCAGTTCCAGATCGTCAACCGGACGAAGCAGGATCGGATCGATCTCGTCTTCCTGTTCGATAACCACTGGCTCGCTGTCACCTTTGAGGTCGACGAATGCAGCCAACTGCTGTTGCAGGATGGTTGCAGCACGACGGATAGCCTCTTCAGGATCCAGTGTACCGTTGGTCTCCAGATCAATTACCAACTTGTCCAGGTTAGTACGCTGCTCGACACGGGCGTTTTCCACCACGTATGCGATACGGCGAACCGGGCTGAACGAAGAGTCGAGCTGCAAGCGACCGATGCTGCGGCTTTCGTCTTCATCGCTCTGACGCGAGTCGGCTGGTTCATAACCACGACCACGAGCTACGGTGAGCTTCATGTTCAAGGCGCCGTTAGACGCCAGGTTGGCGATTACGTGATCGGGATTAACGATCTCGACATCATGATCCAGCTGAATATCGGCAGCGGTAACCACCCCCGAACCCTTCTTCGACAAGGTCAGCGTAACTTCGTCACGGCCGTGCAGCTTGATAGCCAGACCTTTAAGGTTCAACAGGATTTCAATTACGTCTTCCTGTACACCTTCGATGGCGCTGTACTCGTGGAGCACACCATCAATCTCGGCCTCGACTACTGCACAGCCTGGCATTGAGGACAACAGGATGCGGCGCAGCGCGTTGCCCAGGGTGTGGCCAAAACCACGCTCGAGAGGCTCGAGAGTGATTTTAGCGCGGGTTGGACTGACAACCTGCACATCAATGTGGCGGGGTGTCAGGAACTCATTTACCGAAATCTGCATGGATGCACCTATTTTCTAGCCCTTACTTGGAGTAGAGCTCGACAATCAGGCTTTCGTTGATGTCGGCGGACAGATCACTGCGAGCTGGAACGTTCTTGAAAACGCCCGACTTCTTCTCAGTGTCTACTTCTACCCATTCTACGCGGCCACGTTGGGCACACAGATCGAGAGCTTGGACAATGCGAAGCTGGTTCTTTGCTTTCTCGCGGATAGCGACCACGTCACCAGCACGAACCTGGTAGGACGGAACGTTAACGGTTTGACCGTTTACGCTGATCGACTTGTGCGATACCAACTGACGGGATTCGGCACGAGTAGAACCGAAGCCCATACGGTATACGACGTTATCCAGACGGCATTCGAGCAGTTGCAACAGGTTTTCGCCAGTTGCGCCTTTCTTGCCAGCAGCTTGTTTGTAGTAGCCGCTGAATTGACGCTCGAGAACGCCGTAGATACGACGGACCTTCTGCTTTTCACGCAGTTGGGTGCCGTAGTCGGATTGGCGACCGCGGCGTTGGCCGTGGATGCCTGGAGCAGCTTCAATATTGCACTTCGATTCGATAGCGCGCACACCACTCTTCAGGAAGAGATCAGTGCCTTCACGACGTGCCAGTTTGCATTTTGGACCAATGTAACGAGCCATTCTTTACAGTCTCCTGGATTACACGCGGCGCTTCTTCGGCGGACGGCACCCGTTGTGCGGGATTGGCGTCACGTCGGTGATGCTGGCGATCTTATAGCCACAGCCGTTCAAAGCACGGACAGCGGACTCACGACCTGGACCTGGGCCCTTAACGTTAACGTCAAGGTTTTTCAGGCCATATTCCAGCGCAGCTTGACCAGCACGTTCAGCAGCTACTTGAGCAGCGAACGGGGTGGACTTGCGAGAACCGCGGAAACCCGAACCACCGGAGGTAGCCCAAGAAAGCGCGTTACCCTGACGGTCGGTGATGGTCACGATTGTGTTGTTGAAAGACGCGTGGATGTGGGCGATGCCATCAACCACTGTCTTTTTTACTTTTTTACGAGGACGAGCAGCAGGTTTTGCCATGACTAAATTCCTGTCGATTCGCTGGTGCGATTACTTGCGGATCGGCTTACGCGGACCTTTGCGAGTACGCGCGTTGGTCTTGGTACGCTGACCGCGCACTGGAAGACCACGACGATGGCGCAGACCGCGGTAGCAGCCCAAGTCCATCAAGCGTTTGATTTTCATGTTGACTTCACGACGCAGGTCACCTTCAGTGGTGAACTTTGCCACTTCGCCACGCAGCAACTCAATCTGCTCGTCGCTCAGATCCTTGATCTTAGCGGCTGGGTTTACACCAGCATCCACACAGATTTTCTGTGCAGTAGTGCGACCAACACCAAAGATGTAGGTCAGCGAGATAACAGTGTGCTTGTTATCTGGAATGTTAACGCCTGCAATACGGGCCATTCAGTGGGACTCCAATTGACAGCTACCTACGCCCCGGAAGCCAAGAAATAGGGCGCGAGATAATATCGCTGTAATAACAAATAATCAACCCAGCAGCGCACTAGCTGCTGGGCTTCAAACAGATCACACTCAGCCTTGGCGCTGTTTGTGACGTGGTTCCGCGCTGCAAATTACCCGAACAACACCTTCGCGGCGAATAATCTTGCAGTTACGGCATAGCTTTTTCACCGATGCACGAACTTTCATCACCAACTCCTCTAACCTTATGGGAACTTCAGCGCAGCATGCCGCTGCCGTAGCCCTTCAGGTTGGCTTTCTTCATCAGGGATTCGTACTGGTGCGAAACGAGGTGCGATTGTACTTGCGACATAAAGTCCATAACAACCACGACCACGATCAGCAACGAGGTCCCGCCAAGGTAGAACGGAACGTTTGCCGCAACCACCAGGAACTGGGGCAGCAGACATACGGCCGTCATATAAAGAGCACCGAACAGAGTCAAACGAGTCAAAACGCCATCAATATAGCGTGCCGACTGCTCACCTGGACGGATACCCGGAATAAAGGCACCGGACTTCTTCAGGTTTTCCGCTACGTCTTTCGGATTGAACATCAACGCCGTATAGAAGAAGCAGAAGAAAATAATCCCTGCACTAAACAGCAGAATATTCAACGGCTGACCAGGAGCGATCGACTGCGAGATGTCCTGCAACCAGCCCATACCTTCAGACTGACCGAACCAGGCACCCAGCGAAGCCGGGAACAGCAAAATGCTGCTCGCAAAAATAGCCGGAATAACACCGGCCATATTCACTTTCAGCGGTAGGTGGCTAGTCTGCGCAGCAAACACCTTGCGGCCTTGCTGACGCTTGGCGTAGTGAACAGCAATACGACGCTGACCACGCTCAATGAACACCACGAAACCGATAATCGCTACTGCCAGCAAACCGATAGCAACCAAGGCGAAGATATTGATATCGCCCTGACGCGCAGACTCAAAAGACTGCCCAATTGCTCTCGGAAGACCGGCGACGATACCCGAAAAAATCAACATCGAGATACCGTTGCCAACACCACGCTCAGTAATCTGCTCACCCAGCCACATCATGAACATTGCACCCGCCACAAATGTGGTTACTGCAACGAAATGGAAGCCTAGATCACCAGTGAACGCTACGCCCTGCCCCGCCAGACCAATGGACATGCCAATGGCCTGGACGAGAGCGAGAGCGACAGTGAGGTAGCGGGTGTACTGGCTTATCTTGCGACGACCAGCTTCACCTTCCTTCTTCAACTGCTCCAGCTGTGGGCTGACAGCGGACATAAGCTGCATGATGATCGATGCCGAAATGTACGGCATGATCCCCAGCGCAAAAATACTCATCCGCTCCAGCGCACCGCCGGAAAACATGTTGAACAAGCTAAGTATGGTCCCCTCATTCTGTCGAAACAGGTCCGCCAGCCGGTCGGGGTTAATGCCTGGAACTGGAATGTGTGCGCCTATCCGGTAGACGATAATCGCCAGGAATAGAAAACGCAGACGAGCCCAGAGCTCGGATAACCCGCCTTTGCTGAGCGCTGAGAGAGCACCTTGCTTAGCCATTTATTCCTCGAACTTGCCGCCAGCTGCTTCGATAGCCGAACGCGCACCTTTGGTGGCGCCGATTCCCTTGCCGATTGTGACAGCGCGAGTAACTTCACCGGACAGCATGATTTTCACACGCAGTACGTTGACGTTGATCACGTTGGCATCTTTCAGGGTCTGCAGAGTAACGATGTCGCCTTCCACTTTAGCCAGCTCGGACAGACGCACTTCTGCGCGATCCATAGCTTTCAGGGAAACGAAACCGAACTTAGGCAGACGACGATGCAGCGGCTGTTGACCGCCTTCAAAGCCTGGAGCAATAGTGCCACCGGAGCGGGAAGTTTGACCTTTGTGACCACGGCCACCAGTCTTACCCAAACCACTACCGATACCACGGCCCGGACGATGCTTTTCGCGACGGGAACCCGGCGCTGGACTCAGATCATTGAGTTTCATCGATTAACCCTCGACACGCAGCATGTAGTAAGCCTTGTTGATCATCCCGCGATTCTCGGGAGTATCCTGGACTTCTACAGTGTGACCGATGCGACGCAGACCCAGACCCTTAACGCACAATTTGTGGTTAGGGATGCGGCCGGTCATGCTTTTGATCAGCGTTACTTTTACGGTAGCCATGATCAGAAGATCTCCTTGACGCTTTTGCCACGCTTAGCAGCGATGGACTCAGGAGATTGCATAGCTTTCAAACCTTTGAAAGTGGCGTGAACCACGTTTACCGGGTTAGTCGAGCCGTAGCACTTAGCCAGAACGTTCTGAACGCCAGCAACTTCGAGGACAGCACGCATAGCGCCGCCAGCGATGATACCGGTACCTTCAGAAGCAGGCTGCATGTACACCTTCGAAGCGCCGTGAGCGGACTTCATTGCGTACTGCAGAGTTGTGCCGTTCAGGTCAACTTGAATCATGTTGCGGCGAGCAGCTTCCATTGCCTTCTGGATCGCAGCAGGCACTTCACGTGACTTGCCACGGCCGAAGCCAACGCGCCCTTTACCATCACCAACCACGGTCAACGCGGTGAAAGTGAAGATACGGCCGCCTTTAACGGTTTTGGCTACGCGGTTAACTTGAACCAGCTTCTCAATGTAGCCTTCGTCGCGCTTTTGGTCGTTATTTGACATAACTTAGAACTCCAGCCCAGCTTCACGAGCAGCCTCAGCCAGCGCTTTCACGCGGCCGTGGTACTTGAAGCCAGAGCGGTCGAAAGCCACCTGCGAGACGCCAGCGGCTTTTGCACGCGTAGCGACCAGCTGGCCAACCTTTGTGGCCGCGTCGATGTTGCCAGTGGCAGCATCACGCAGTTCTTTGTCCAAAGTCGAGGCGCTTGCCAGGACTTTGCTGCCGTCGGCCGAGATGACCTGGGCATAGATGTGCTGCGAAGAGCGGAACACGCAGAGACGCACGACTTCTAGTTCGTGCATTTTCAGACGTGCTTTGCGAGCGCGACGCAGTCGAGTAACTTTTTTGTCGGTCATTTGCTAGGCCCTACTTCTTCTTGGCTTCTTTACGGCGGACGACTTCGTCCGCGTAACGCACACCTTTACCTTTGTAAGGCTCTGGTGGACGGAAGTCGCGGATCTCAGCGGCCACTTGACCTACCAGCTGCTTGTCGATGCCCTTGATCAGGATATCGGTCTGGCTAGGGGTCTCAGCGGTGATGCCTTCCGGCAGTTCGTAATCCACTGGGTGCGAGAAGCCAAGAGCCAGGTTCAGCACTGTGCCTTTTGCTTGCGCTTTGTAACCAACACCGACCAGCTGGAGCTTACGCTCGAAGCCTTGGCTTACGCCTTGGACCATGTTGTTTACCAACGCACGAGTGGTACCAGCCATTGCGCGAGTTTGTTGATCGCCATTGCGAGCAGCGAAACGCAGCTCACCAGCTTCTTCAACGATTTCAACCGACGAATGGATGTTCAGTTCTAGAGTGCCTTTAGCACCCTTCACCGAAAGCTGTTGGCCGGCGAATTTAACTTCGACACCAGCTGGCAGCTTAACGGGGTTCTTAGCGACGCGTGACATGCTTATCCCCCCTTAGAACACTGTGCAAAGAACTTCGCCGCCGACACCGGCAGCGCGCGCAGCACGATCCGTCATCACACCTTTGTTGGTGGAGACGATGGACACACCGAGGCCGCCACGAACTTTTGGCAGATCATCGGAGGACTTGTACTGACGCAGACCTGGACGGCTAACGCGCTTAACTTCTTCGATAACCGGACGGCCTTCGAAGTACTTCAGCTCGATAGACAGCAGTGGTTTGATTTCGCTGCTGATCTGAAAATCCGCGATATAACCTTCGTCCTTCAGAACTTTGGCTACAGCTACCTTCAACGTGGAAGACGGCATGCTTACGACAGACTTTTCAGCCATCTGGGCATTACGGATTCGAGTTAGCATGTCCGCTAACGGGTCCTGCATACTCATGGGCTAGACGCTCCTGATACAAAAAGAATTAGCCTTGCGGCTACAACTGTCACCGAGTGACTCCGTGCTCAAAAAGCACAGGCTCTGGCGAGCCGGTCATTCTAGACACACGCCAGAAATGAATCAAGCCCCAATAGGGGCTTGATTCAAGTACAAGGTCACCGGCTGTCAGGATCTTGCGACCCCGACAGCGATAACTTTGTCGGTACGCCTTACCAGCTAGCTTTAACCAGACCTGGTACGTCACCGCGCATTGCTGCTTCACGCAATTTGTTACGGCCCAGGCCGAACTTGCGGTAAACACCGTGCGGACGACCAGTCAGGCGGCAGCGGTTACGCATGCGCGAAGCGCTTGCGTCACGTGGCTGCTTCTGCAGAGCGATTTGAGCTTCCCAACGTGCTTCTGGACTTGCGTTCAGATCAACGATGATAGCTTTCAGCTCAGCACGCTTCTTGGCGAACTTGGCAACCGTGAGCTGACGTTTCAGCTCGCGGTTTTTCATGCTCATCTTGGCCATGGTCCTACTCCAATCAGTTGCGGAACGGGAATTTGAAAGCACGCAGCAATGCGCGACCTTCGTCATCCGTCCGAGCAGTGGTGGTCAGGGTGATGTCCAGACCGCGAAGAGCATCGATTTTGTCGTAGTCAATTTCCGGGAAAATGATCTGCTCTTTAACGCCCATGCTGTAGTTGCCACGACCATCGAAGGACTTGGCATTCAGGCCGCGGAAGTCGCGAACCCGAGGCAGGGAGATCGACAGCAGACGATCCAGGAATTCGTACATACGCTCACGGCGCAGAGTTACTTTGACGCCGATCGGCCAACCTTCACGGACTTTAAAGCCAGCGATGGATTTGCGAGCGTAGGTCACAACAACTTTTTGACCGGTGATTTTTTCCAAATCAGCTACTGCGTGCTCGATGACTTTTTTGTCGCCGATCGCTTCGCCCAAGCCCATGTTCAGGGTGATTTTGGTAACGCGCGGAACTTCCATCACGTTCGAAAGCTTAAGTTCTTCCTTAAGTTTCGGAGCGATTTCCTTCCGGTAAATCTCTTTTAGTCGTGCCATGGTCTCATCTACCTAGCAGTGTTCAAGCATCAACCGCTTTTTGGGTCGACTTGAAGACACGAATTTTTTTGCCTTCTTCTACTTTGAAACCAACGCGGTCAGCCTTGTTGGTTTCGCCGTTGAAAATGGCCACGTTAGAAGCGTCCAGTGGAGCTTCTTTCTCGACGATACCGCCTTGCACGCCAGACATCGGGTTAGGCTTGGTATGACGCTTAACCAGGTTCAGACCACCAACAACCAGACGGTTGTTAGCGAGAACCTTAAGCACCTTACCGCGCTTACCTTTGTCTTTGCCGGCGATCACGATGATCTCGTCGTCACGACGAATCTTTTGCATGTCGGATCTCCTTACAGCACTTCTGGGGCGAGCGAGACGATCTTCATGAACTTCTCGTTGCGAAGTTCACGGGTCACTGGCCCAAAGATACGGGTGCCGATCGGCTCTTGCTTGTTGTTCAGAAGAACAGCAGCGTTGCCATCAAAGCGGATAATGGAGCCATCAGCACGACGTACGCCGTGACGAGTGCGGACTACTACAGCAGTCATCACTTGGCCTTTTTTCACTTTACCGCGAGGAATTGCTTCCTTGACGGTAACTTTGATGATGTCACCGATACCAGCGTAACGACGATGGGAGCCACCCAGCACCTTGATGCACATAACACGGCGTGCGCCGCTGTTATCGGCCACATCGAGCATGGATTGAGTCTGAATCATATAATTTCTCCGACCCCTAGTCCTTAGACTTCCACAGCGCGTTCGAGAACATCAACCAGAGCCCAAGACTTAGTCTTGGCCAGCGGACGAGTTTCACGAATAGTGACTTTGTCGCCGATGTGGCACTGATTGGTTTCGTCGTGCGCGTGCAGCTTAGTCGAACGCTTAACGTATTTACCGTAGATCGGGTGCTTAACGCGACGTTCGATCAGAACGGTGATGGTCTTGTCCATCTTGTCGCTGACAACACGGCCAGTCAGCGTACGGACAGTTTTTTCGGCTTCAGCCATGATTACTTACCTGCCTGCTGTTTGAGCACAGTCTTCACGCGAGCGATGTCACGCTTAACTTGCGAGAGCAGATGCGACTGCCCCAACTGGCCAGTTGCTTTCTGCATGCGCAGATTGAACTGGTCGCGCAGCAAGCCGAGCAGTTGCTCGTTCAGCTGCTGTGCGGATTTTTCACGAAGTTCATTCGCTTTCATCACATCACCGTCCGTTTAACAAAGGAGGTGGCGAGCGGCAGCTTTGCAGCAGCCAGGGCGAAAGCCTCACGCGCCAGCTCTTCAGAAACACCCTCGATTTCATACAGGACTTTGCCTGGCTGAATCTGGGCAACCCAGTATTCCACGTTACCCTTACCTTTACCCATCCGAACTTCGAGAGGCTTTTTGGAAATAGGCTTGTCCGGGAATACACGGATCCAGATCTTGCCGCCACGCTTAACGTGACGGGTCAGTGCACGACGCGCTGATTCGATCTGACGAGCGGTGAGACGACCACGAGCAACAGACTTCAGCGCATACTCGCCGAAGCTGACTTTGCTACCGCGCAGTGCCAAGCCACGGTTGTGGCCAGTCATTTGCTTGCGGAACTTCGTACGCTTAGGTTGTAACATTTTGCGTACCCCTTACTTAGCAGCTTTTTTACGAGGCGCTGGTGCTTGTGGCTTCAGCTCTTCTTGGCGACCACCGATTACTTCGCCTTTGAAGATCCAAACCTTTACACCGATCACACCGTAAGTGGTGTGAGCTTCGTAGTTGGCATAGTCGATGTCGGCACGCAGGGTGTGCAATGGCACACGACCTTCGCGATACCATTCAGTACGTGCGATTTCAGCACCGCCGAGACGACCGCTCACTTGGATTTTGATGCCTTTGGCACCAATGCGCATAGCGTTCTGTACAGCGCGTTTCATCGCGCGACGGAACATTACACGACGCTCCAGCTGCTGAGCTACGCTCTGCGCAACCAGCATACCGTCGAGTTCCGGCTTGCGGATCTCTTCGATATTGATGTGCACAGGCACACCCATTTGCTTGGTCAGGTCCTGACGCAGCTTCTCAACATCTTCACCTTTCTTCCCGATAACGATACCTGGACGAGCGGTGTGGATGGTGATGCGTGCAGTTTGGGCCGGACGATGGATATCGATACGGCTTACGGACGCGCTTTTTAGTTTGTCTTGGAGGTATTCACGCACCTTCAGATCAGCGAACAAGTAGTCCGCATAAGTCCGGCCGTCTGCGTACCAGACGGAGGTGTGCTCCTTGACGATTCCCAGGCGAATGCCAATGGGATGTACTTTCTGACCCATCTCTTCGACTCCGTTACTTGTCAGCAACCTTGACAGTGATATGGCAAGACCGCTTGACGATGCGATCAGCGCGGCCTTTGGCACGCGGCATGATGCGCTTCAGCGAACGCCCTTCGTTGACGAAAACGGTGGCGACTTTCAGGTCGTCAACGTCAGCGCCTTCGTTATGCTCGGCGTTGGCTACGGCCGACTCCAGCACTTTTTTGATGATCTCGGCGGCTTTCTTGTTGCTGAAAGCCAACAGGTTGAGCGCTTCGCCCACCTTCTTCCCGCGGATCTGGTCGGCGACCAAGCGGGCTTTCTGGGCGGAGATTCGAGCGCCCGACAACTTAGCGGCTACTTCCATCGTTCCTTACCCCTTAACGCTTGGCTTTCTTGTCAGCCACGTGCCCACGATAAGTGCGGGTACCGGCAAACTCGCCTAGTTTATGGCCAACCATGTCTTCGTTCACGAGAACTGGAACATGCAGACGACCGTTATGCACAGCGATGGTCAGACCGACCATTTGTGGCAGGATCATCGAACGACGCGACCAGGTTTTCACCGGTTTGCGATCGTTCTTTTCCGCCGCCACTTCGATCTTCTTCAGTAGGTGAAGATCAATAAAAGGACCTTTTTTCAGAGAACGTGGCACTGTCGTATCCCTCTATTTACTTGCGACGACGGACGATCATTTTGTCGGTACGCTTATTACCACGAGTCTTCGCGCCCTTAGTCGGGAAGCCCCATGGCGATACCGGATGACGACCACCAGAGGTACGACCTTCACCACCACCATGTGGGTGGTCAACCGGGTTCATGGCAACACCACGAACGGTTGGGCGAACGCCACGCCAGCGTTTGGCACCAGCTTTACCCAGCGAACGCAGGCTGTGCTCGGAGTTCGAGACTTCGCCCAGCGTTGCACGGCATTCAGCCAATACTTTACGCATTTCACCAGAACGCAGACGCAGGGTCACGTAGACACCTTCGCGAGCTACCAGCTGAGCCGAAGCACCAGCGGAACGAGCGATTTGCGCGCCTTTACCTGGCTTCAATTCGATGCCGTGTACGGTGCTACCTACTGGAATGCTGCGCAGTTGCAGCGAGTTACCTGGCTTGATCGGGGCCAAAGCACCCGAGATCAGCTGGTCACCAGCGCTCACGCCTTTAGGGGCGATGATGTAACGGCGTTCGCCGTCTGCGTACAGCATAAGAGCAATGTGAGCAGTACGGTTTGGATCGTATTCGATACGCTCAACAGTGGCTGGAATGCCATCTTTGTCGTTGCGACGGAAGTCGACCATACGGTAATGCTGCTTATGACCACCACCGATGTGACGCGTGGTAATGCGGCCATTGTTGTTACGACCACCAGACTTCGATTTTTTCTCGAGCAGCGGTGCGTGAGGAGCGCCTTTGTGCAGCTCCTTGTTGACCACCTTGACCACATGACGGCGGCCAGGGGAAGTCGGTTTGCATTTAACGATTGCCATGATGCACCCCTTCCTTACTCAGCACTGCTGCTGAAATCGAGATCTTGGCCTGGCTGAAGGGAGATTACTGCCTTCTTCCAGTCATTACGCTTGCCCACGCCGCGAGCGGTGCGCTTGCTCTTACCCAGAACGTTCAGGGTAGTAACACGCTCAACTTTCACGCTGAACAGGCTTTCGACGGCCTTCTTGATTTCCAGCTTGGTTGCGTCTGTAGCAACCTTGAAAACGAACTGGCCTTTCTTGTCTGCCAGAACCGTAGCCTTCTCGGAAACGTGCGGGCCAAGCAGAACTTTAAATACGCGTTCCTGGTTCATCCCAGCAGCTCCTCGAATTTCTTCACGGCCGACACGGTGATCAACACCTTGTCGTATGCGATCAGACTAACTGGATCGGAACCTTGCACGTCACGTACATCAACGTGTGGCAGGTTGCGAGCAGCCAGGTACAGGTTCTGATCAACAACTTCGGACACGATCAGGACGTCAGTCAGACCCATGCCATTCAGTTTGTTCAGCAGATCTTTGGTTTTTGGCGCTTCAACAGCGAAGTCCTGAACCACGACCAGACGATCAGTACGCACGAGTTCAGCAAGGATGGAGCGCAGTGCTGCGCGGTACATCTTCTTGTTGAGCTTCTGAGAGTGATCCTGTGGACGAGCTGCGAAAGTGGTACCGCCGCCACGCCAGATTGGGCTACGGATAGTACCAGCACGAGCACGGCCAGTACCTTTCTGACGCCAAGGGCGCTTACCGCCACCACGAACATCAGAACGGGTCTTTTGCTGCTTGCTACCTTGACGGCCGCCGGCCATGTAGGCCACGACTGCTTGGTGAACCAGCGTCTCGTTGAATTCGCCGCCGAAAGTCAGTTCGGAAACTTCGATCGCCTGAGCGTCATTTACGTTTAATTGCATGTCAGCTTCCCCTTAACCGCGAGCCTTGGCCGCTGGACGTACAACCAGGTTGCCGCCAGTAGCGCCAGGAACAGCACCCTTGACCAACAACAGATTGCGTTCAGCGTCGACGCGCACTACTTCGAGGGACTGCACGGTCACGCGCTCAGCGCCCATATGACCGGACATTTTTTTGCCCTTGAATACACGACCAGGAGTCTGGCACTGGCCAATAGAGCCCGGGACGCGGTGGGAAACGGAGTTACCGTGAGTGTTATCTTGGCCACGGAAATTCCAACGCTTGATCGTACCCTGGAAGCCTTTACCTTTGGACTGACCGGTTACATCAACCAGTTGACCAGCAGCGAAGATTTCAGCGTTGATCAGATCGCCAGCTTGGTACTCGCCTTCTTCAAGACGGAATTCCAGCACGGTACGACCAGCAGCAACGTTTGCCTTGGCGAAGTGACCCGCCTGAGCAGCGGTTACACGCGAAGCGCGACGCTCGCCGACAGTGACTTGCACTGCACGATAGCCATCGGTTTCTTCAGTTTTGAACTGGGTGACGCGATTCGGCTCGATCTCAATGACCGTGACCGGAATGGAGACACCTTCTTCGGTGAAAATACGGGTCATACCGCATTTACGACCGACTACACCAATAGTCATGTTGTAAACCTCATGAGTGTACGGGGCTTTCACCCGCTATGGCCGCCCATTTCAGAGCGTTACACGACTAAGACCCAAGTCTTAGCCGAGGCTGATCTGCACTTCCACACCGGCCGCAAGATCAAGCTTCATAAGTGCATCAACGGTTTTATCCGTTGGCTGAACGATGTCCAGAACGCGCTTATGAGTACGGATCTCGTACTGGTCACGCGCGTCTTTGTTGACGTGCGGGGAGACCAGAACGGTGAACCGCTCTTTACGGGTAGGCAGTGGAATTGGACCACGCACTTGAGCACCAGTACGTTTCGCGGTTTCCACGATTTCCTGGGTTGATTGGTCGATCAGGCGATGGTCAAAAGCCTTCAACCTGATACGGATTTGCTGATTTTGCATTGGATTTCAGACTCCAGATTGCTGTTCCCACCGAGCGCAATACGCCCGTTTAAAGGAGGCGCAATTCTATAGACGACCCCACTAGGTGTCAACTCAATAAAAAAAGCCCCCGCTGAGCGGGGGCTTTTTCATGCAATCATCGATTACTCGATGATTTTGGCTACGACGCCAGCGCCGACGGTACGACCGCCTTCACGGATAGCGAAACGCAGACCATCTTCCATTGCGATGGTTTTGATCAGGGTAACAGTCATTTGAATGTTGTCACCTGGCATTACCATTTCAACGCCTTCTGGCAGCTCGCAGTTACCAGTCACGTCAGTAGTACGGAAGTAGAACTGTGGACGGTAGCCTTTGAAGAACGGAGTATGACGGCCGCCTTCTTCTTTGCTCAGAACGTATACTTCTGCGGTGAACTTGGTGTGAGGCTT
The DNA here is from genome assembly GCF_009600525.1 of Pseudomonas sp. FSL R10-1350. Classification (NCBI taxonomy): domain Bacteria; kingdom Pseudomonadati; phylum Pseudomonadota; class Gammaproteobacteria; order Pseudomonadales; family Pseudomonadaceae; genus Pseudomonas; species Pseudomonas sp. FSL R10-1350. The sequence continues at coordinate 19,559 of NZ_WIVR01000021.1, read as the reverse complement.
AACAGTGCCTGGCTTAACCAGAACCTGACCACGCTCAACGTCGTCACGCTTGGTACCACGCAGCAGAACGCCGCAGTTCTCGCCAGCACGACCTTCGTCGAGCAGTTTGCGGAACATTTCAACGCCGGTGCAAGTGGTAACAGTTGTGTCACGCAGACCAACGATTTCCAGTGGATCTTGAACGCGAACGATACCGCGCTCGATACGACCAGTTACAACAGTACCGCGACCAGAGATCGAGAATACGTCTTCGATTGGCATCAGGAACGGCTTGTCGGTCAGACGAACTGGTTCTGGGATGTAGGTATCCAGAGTTTCAACCAGTTTACGAACGGCAGTGGTGCCCATTTCGTTTTCGTCGTTACCTTCCAGAGCCATACGAGCAGAACCGATGATGATCGGAGTGTCGTCGCCTGGGAAGTCGTAAGTGCTCAGCAGATCGCGCACTTCCATCTCAACCAGTTCCAGCAGCTCAGCGTCGTCTACCAGGTCAGCCTTGTTCAGGAAAACCACGATGTACGGAACGCCTACCTGACGGGACAGCAGGATGTGCTCACGAGTTTGTGGCATCGGACCATCAGCGGCCGAACAAACCAGGATCGCGCCGTCCATTTGGGCAGCACCAGTGATCATGTTCTTCACGTAGTCAGCGTGACCTGGGCAGTCAACGTGAGCGTAGTGACGAATAGTCGAGTTGTACTCAACGTGAGCAGTGTTGATGGTGATACCACGAGCTTTTTCTTCTGGCGCGCTGTCGATCTTGTCGAAGTCAACACGAGCAGAACCGAAAACTTCGGAGCAAACACGAGTCAGAGCTGCGGTCAGCGTGGTTTTACCATGGTCAACGTGACCGATAGTGCCAACGTTGACGTGCGGTAGGGAACGATCAAATTTTTCTTTAGCCACGACAATTAACTCCTTGCCTAAAGGACTGAACTAAATCAGCCTTGTTTTTTAGTAACAGCATCGACGATGTGCGACGGCGCTGTATCGTATTTTTTGAATTCCATAGAGTAGCTTGCGCGACCCTGAGACATGGAACGAACGTCGGTCGCATAACCGAACATCTCGCCCAACGGAACTTCAGCACGAATAACTTTGCCGGAGACCGTATCTTCCATACCCTGGATCATGCCGCGACGACGGTTCAAGTCGCCCATCACGTCACCCATATAGTCTTCAGGTGTAACAACCTCTACCGCCATGATCGGCTCAAGCAACTCACCACCGCCCTTCTGGGCCAGTTGCTTGGTAGCCATGGAAGCAGCCACCTTAAACGCCATCTCGTTGGAGTCGACGTCGTGGTAAGAACCATCAAACACGGTAGCCTTCAGGCCGATCAGCGGATAGCCGGCAACAACACCGTTCTTCATCTGCTCTTCGATACCCTTCTGGATAGCCGGGATGTATTCCTTAGGAACCACACCACCTACCACTTCGTTCACGAACTGCAGACCTTCCTGACCTTCGTCAGCAGGTGCAAAACGGATCCAGCAGTGACCAAACTGACCACGACCGCCGGACTGACGAACGAACTTGCCTTCGATTTCACAGTTCTTCGTGATGCGCTCACGATAAGAAACCTGAGGCTTACCGATGTTGGCTTCAACGTTGAACTCACGCTTCATCCGGTCAACCAGGATGTCGAGGTGCAATTCGCCCATGCCGGAGATGATCGTCTGACCAGTCTCTTCATCAGTTTTAACGCGGAAAGACGGGTCTTCCTGAGCCAGTTTGCCCAGTGCGATACCCATTTTTTCCTGGTCATCCTTGGTTTTTGGCTCAACGGCAACCGAAATAACCGGCTCCGGGAAGTCCATGCGAACCAGGATGATTGGCTTGTCAGCGTTGCACAAGGTTTCACCAGTGGTGACGTCCTTCATGCCGATCAAGGCCGCGATGTCACCAGCGCGTACTTCCTTGATCTCTTCGCGGGCGTTAGCGTGCATTTGCACCATACGACCCACGCGCTCTTTCTTGCCTTTAACCGAGTTGATTACGCCGTCACCGGAGTTCAACACGCCCGAGTAAACGCGGACGAAGGTCAAAGTACCCACGAATGGGTCAGTCGCGATCTTGAACGCCAGAGCCGAGAACGGTTCTGCGTCATCTGCATGACGCTCCAGCTCGATAGTCTCGTCATCCGGGTCAGTACCCTTGATGGCAGGAATATCTACCGGGGCCGGCAGGTAGTCGATCACGGCGTCGAGAACCAGGGGAACGCCCTTGTTCTTGAAGGAAGAACCGCAAACAGCCAAAACGATCTCGCCGGCGATAGTACGCTGACGCAGAGCCGCTTTGATTTCCGGGATGGTGAGTTCTTCACCTTCCAGGTACTTGTTCATCAGCTCTTCGCTGGCTTCGGCAGCTGCCTCAACCATGTTGCTGCGCCACTCTTCAGCCAACTCTTGCAGTTCTGCAGGAATAGCTTCACGACGAGCAGTCATACCCTTGTCAGCATCGCTCCAGTAAACCGCTTCCATGGTCATCAGATCGATCTGACCCTGGAAGTTGTCTTCGGAACCGATAGCCAACTGGATAGGCACCGGAGTGTGACCCAGACGAGTTTTGATCTGACCGATCACGCGCAGGAAGTTCGCACCAGCACGGTCCATCTTGTTTACGTAAACAAGACGCGGAACGCCGTACTTGTTGGCCTGACGCCATACGGTTTCGGACTGAGGCTCAACACCCGAGGTGCCGCAGAACACAACAACCGCGCCATCGAGTACACGCAGGGAACGCTCAACTTCAATAGTGAAGTCTACGTGGCCCGGGGTATCGATTACGTTGAAGCGGTAGTTATCGTACTGCTTGTTAGAACCCTGCCAAAAGGTAGTGATCGCAGCAGAAGTAATGGTAATACCACGCTCCTGCTCCTGCACCATCCAGTCTGTGGTCGCGGCGCCATCATGCACCTCGCCCATCTTGTGACTTTTGCCAGTGTAAAAAAGTACCCGCTCAGTAGTCGTGGTTTTACCCGCGTCCACGTGTGCACAGATACCAATGTTACGGTAGCGGTTAATCGGTGTAGTACGAGCCATAAAGCCCTCGCAAAGTGAATAGCGCTGAAATTAGAAGCGGTAGTGCGAGAAAGCTTTGTTAGCTTCAGCCATACGGTGCACGTCTTCACGCTTCTTAACTGCTGCGCCCTTGCCTTCAGCAGCGTCCAGCAGTTCGCCAGCCAAGCGCAAAGCCATAGACTTTTCGCCACGCTTACGTGCGAAGTCTACCAACCAGCGCATTGCCAAAGCGTTACGACGGGAAGGACGAACTTCGACCGGAACCTGGTAAGTAGCACCGCCTACACGGCGCGACTTCACTTCGACCAGCGGAGCGATGGCGTCGAGTGCTTTCTCGAAGAGTTCCAGGGGATCGCCGTTCTTACGTTCTTTAACCTTTTCCAGCGCGCCATAAACGATACGCTCGGCAACGGCTTTTTTACCGCTTTCCATCACGTGGTTCATGAACTTGGCCAGGATTTGGCTTCCGTATTTTGGATCGTCAAGCACTTCGCGCTTGGCTGCTACGCGTCTTCTTGGCATGGATAAGCCCTCAAACGGTCTTCAGGTTAGCTCGGGACCATTACACCCTGTGGATGCACGCCCGACCTTACTCTTATCGACTCAGAAAAAAAGAAATCTGCATTTATTTACCAGCGACCGAAGACTACTTCGGCTTCTTGGTACCGTACTTCGAACGACCTTGGTTACGACCTTTAACGCCGGAAGTATCCAAAGAGCCGCGAACGGTGTGATAACGAACACCTGGCAAGTCTTTTACACGACCGCCACGGATCAGTACCACGCTGTGCTCTTGCAGGTTGTGACCTTCACCACCGATGTACGAGGAAACCTCGAAACCGTTGGTCAGGCGCACACGGCATACTTTACGCAGTGCCGAGTTAGGTTTTTTCGGCGTAGTGGTATACACACGGGTGCATACGCCACGACGTTGCGGGCAGTTTTGCAGCGCAGGTACGTCGGATTTCTCGACGATACGCTTACGCGGCTGACGTACCAGCTGGTTGATAGTTGCCATCTACTAGCTCCACTGTTGTCTTGCGACGCTATTGTCTTGCAAGAAAAGCAAAATGGCAGGAACGAATCCCCGCCAAATTTAGGGGTACAAGAGTCTAAAGAGGATCCTGCCCCCAGTCAAGGCAAAGCCCCGACCCCTCCCCCATCAAAGCTCGACTAATTGTCTTGATTCGATGAACGGAAAGACCGGGGCCTACCCTTATTTATCGCAGAACTCAGTTACCGCTAGAGTTCAGCGCTTCGGTCAGTGCAGCTTCCACTTCACTGGCGCTTACGCGCAATGGCTTGTCTGCATCACGGCGACGCTTACGCTCGCTGTGGTAGGCCAAACCAGTACCTGCCGGGATCAAACGACCCACGACAACGTTTTCTTTCAGGCCGCGCAGGTAGTCGCGCTTGCCAGTTACCGCTGCTTCGGTCAGTACGCGGGTTGTCTCTTGGAAAGAGGCCGCGGAGATGAACGATTCAGTCGACAACGACGCTTTGGTGATACCCAACAGAACGCGAGTGAACTTGGAGACAAATTTGTCTTCGTTACCCAGGCGCTCGTTTTCGACCAGTACCTGCGTGAGCTCCATCTGGTCGCCCTTGATGAAGGAGGAATCGCCAGACTCGGAAATTTCAACTTTACGCAACATCTGACGCAGGATGGTCTCGATGTGCTTGTCGTTGATCTTCACGCCTTGCAGACGGTAAACGTCTTGAATCTCGTTAACGATGTACTTGGCCAGCGCACTCACACCCAGCAAACGCAGGATGTCGTGTGGATCGCTTGGACCGTCGGAGATAACTTCGCCGCGGTTCACTTGCTCGCCTTCGAAGACGTTCAGGTGACGCCACTTTGGAATCAGCTCTTCGTACGGATCGGTACCGTCGTTCGGGGTAATAACCAGACGGCGCTTGCCTTTGGTTTCTTTACCGAACGCGATGGTGCCGCTGACTTCAGCCAAAATAGAGGCTTCTTTCGGACGACGCGCTTCGAACAAGTCAGCAACGCGTGGCAGACCACCGGTGATGTCTCGAGTTTTCGAAGTTTCTTGCGGAATACGAGCGATAACGTCACCGATCGCGATTTCCGCACCATCCGCTACACCAACCAATGCGTTGGCTGGCAGGAAGTACTGGGCCGGTACGTCGGTACCTGGCAACAGCAGATCCTTACCATCAACACCTACCATCTTAACGGCCGGGCGAATTTCTTTGCCGGCAGCTGGACGGTCTTTGGCGTCAAGCACTTCAATGTTGGTCATACCGGTCAATTCGTCAGTCTGACGCTTGATCGTGATGCCTTCTTCCATGCCCACGTAGGTCACGGTACCTTTCATTTCGGTAACGATTGGGTGAGTGTGCGGATCCCACTTGGCTACGATCGAGCCAGCGTCAACCTTGTCACCTTCTTTAACCGAAATTACGGCACCATACGGCAGTTTGTAACGCTCACGCTCACGACCGAAGTCATCAGCGATTGCCAGCTCACCCGAACGCGATACTGCTACCAGGCAACCATCTACACGCTCAACGTGCTTCAGGTTGTGAAGACGGACAGTACCGCCATTCTTCACCTGAACGCTGTCAGCAGCAGAGGTCCGGCTTGCCGCACCACCGATGTGGAACGTACGCATTGTCAGCTGTGTACCTGGCTCACCGATCGACTGAGCAGCGATTACGCCGACAGCTTCACCGATGTTCACCTGGTGACCACGAGCCAGATCGCGACCGTAGCACTTGGCGCAGATACCGAAACGGGTTTCGCAGCTGATTGGCGAACGAACGATCACTTCGTCGATGCTGTTCAGCTCGATGAACTCAACCCACTTCTCGTCAACCAGGGTGCCAGCAGGAACGATAACTTCATCAGTACCTGGCTTGAATACGTCACGGGCGATTACTCGACCCAGTACGCGCTCACCCAACGGCTCTACAACGTCGCCGCCTTCAATGTGCGGAGTCATCAGCAGACCGTGTTCGGTACCGCAGTCGACTTCAGTTACTACCAGATCCTGCGCTACGTCTACCAGACGACGCGTCAAGTAACCGGAGTTAGCCGTTTTCAAGGCGGTATCCGCAAGACCCTTACGAGCACCGTGAGTGGAGATGAAGTACTGAAGTACGCTCAAACCTTCACGGAAGTTCGCAGTAATCGGCGTTTCGATGATGGAACCGTCCGGCTTGGCCATCAGACCACGCATACCGGCCAGCTGACGGATCTGCGCAGCAGAACCCCGTGCGCCGGAGTCGGCCATCATGTACATGGAGTTGAACGACTCTTGCTCAACTTCATCACCGTGACGGTCGATAACCTTCTCTTTCGAGAGGTTCGACATCATCGCCTTGGAAACTTCATCGTTAGCTTTCGACCAAAGGTCGATTACTTTGTTGTACTTCTCGCCCTGTGTAACCAGGCCCGAGGCGTACTGGCTTTCGATTTCTTTCACTTCGTCGGTAGCAGCACCGATGATGCGCGCTTTTTCATCCGGGATAACGAAGTCGTTAACACCGATCGAAACGCCGGAAATAGTCGAGTAAGCGAAACCGGTGTACATCAACTGGTCAGCGAAGATCACAGTCTCTTTCAAACCAACCACGCGGTAGCACTGGTTGATCAGCTTGGAGATTGCCTTTTTCTTCATTGGCAAGTTGACGACGTCGTACGACAGGCCTTTTGGAACAACCTGGAACAACAGCGCACGGCCGACAGTGGTGTCGACGATACGGGTGTTGGTCACGCTGCCGCCATCACGGTCGTTAACGGTTTCGGTGATCCGTACTTTAACCTTGGCGTGCAGTGCGGCTTCGCCGGCACGGAACACACGGTCAACTTCTTGCAGATCCGCGAATACACGACCCTCGCCTTTGGCGTTGATCGCTTCACGGGTCATGTAGTACAGACCCAATACAACGTCCTGCGAAGGAACGATGATTGGCTCACCGTTCGCTGGCGACAGAATGTTGTTGGTCGACATCATCAACGCACGGGCTTCCAACTGGGCTTCCAGTGTCAGCGGTACGTGTACAGCCATCTGGTCGCCGTCGAAGTCGGCGTTGTACGCAGCACAGACCAGAGGGTGCAGCTGGATAGCCTTACCTTCGATCAGTACCGGTTCAAATGCCTGAATACCCAGACGGTGAAGCGTTGGCGCACGGTTGAGGAGCACCGGGTGTTCGCGAATTACTTCAGCGAGAACGTCCCAAACTTCTGGCAGCTCGCGCTCAACCATTTTCTTGGCGGCTTTAATGGTGGTAGCAAGACCACGCATTTCCAGCTTGCCGAAGATGAACGGCTTGAACAGTTCGAGTGCCATTTTTTTAGGCAGACCGCACTGGTGCAGACGCAGGGTCGGACCTACGGTAATTACCGAACGACCCGAGTAGTCAACACGCTTACCGAGCAAGTTCTGACGGAAACGACCTTGCTTACCCTTGATCATGTCAGCCAAGGATTTCAGAGGACGCTTGTTCGAACCCGTGATGGCGCGGCCACGACGACCGTTGTCCAGCAAGGCGTCGACAGCTTCTTGCAACATACGCTTTTCGTTACGCACGATGATGTCCGGAGCGGACAGATCAAGCAGGCGCTTCAAGCGGTTGTTACGGTTGATCACTCGACGATACAGATCGTTGAGGTCGGAAGTCGCGAAACGACCACCGTCCAACGGAACCAACGGACGCAGATCTGGCGGCAGAACCGGCAGAACGGTCAGCACCATCCACTCAGGAAGGTTGCCGGAGCCCAGGAAGGCTTCCATCAACTTCAAGCGCTTGGACAGCTTCTTGATTTTGGTTTCGGAGTTGGTTTGCGGAATTTCTTCACGCAGACGGCCAATCTCGTGTTCCAGATCGATAGCGTGCAGCAGCTCACGCACAGCCTCGGCACCCATACGGGCATCGAAGTCGTCGCCGAACTCTTCCAGCGCTTCGAAATACTGCTCGTCGTTCAGCAGCTGACCTTTTTCAAGGGTGGTCATGCCTGGATCGATAACAACATAGCTCTCGAAGTAGAGAACGCGTTCGATATCACGCAGGGTCATGTCCATCAGCAAGCCGATACGGGACGGCAGCGATTTCAGGAACCAGATATGGGCAACTGGCGAAGCCAGTTCAATGTGAGCCATGCGCTCACGGCGGACCTTGGCCAGTGCAACTTCAACGCCGCACTTCTCACAGATCACACCGCGGTGCTTCAAGCGCTTGTACTTACCGCACAGGCACTCGTAATCCTTTACCGGGCCAAAGATTTTGGCGCAGAACAGGCCGTCACGCTCAGGCTTGAACGTACGGTAGTTGATGGTTTCCGGCTTTTTAACTTCACCGAACGACCACGAGCGGATCATCTCAGGCGATGCCAATCCAATACGGATGGCGTCGAACTCTTCGACTTGACCCTGGTTTTTCAGCAAATTCAGTAGGTCTTTCAAGGCCTTTCCTCCTGGCGGAGCAGAGAGCGGGCAGTGCAGCCCCGCTCTCGATTCGCGTCACGTGTTATTCGGTTTCCAGATCGATATCGATGCCGAGGGAACGAATTTCTTTGATCAACACGTTGAAGGACTCGGGCATGCCCGGCTCCATACGGTGATCGCCGTCCACGATGTTTTTGTACATCTTGGTACGACCGTTCACATCGTCCGACTTCACTGTGAGCATTTCTTGCAGAGTGTATGCCGCGCCGTAAGCTTCCAGCGCCCAGACCTCCATCTCCCCGAAACGCTGACCACCGAACTGCGCCTTACCACCCAACGGCTGTTGGGTAACCAGGCTGTAAGAACCAGTAGAACGAGCGTGCATCTTGTCGTCTACCAAGTGGTTCAGCTTCAGCATGTACATGTAGCCAACGGTAACCGGACGCTCGAACTTGTTGCCGGTACGACCATCAGTCAGCACCATCTGGCCGCTGTCTGGCAGGTCTGCCAAACGAAGCATTGCCTTGATTTCGCTTTCTTTGGCACCGTCGAACACCGGGGTAGCCATCGGTACACCGCCGCGAAGGTTCTTCGCCAGATCAAGGATTTCTTGATCAGAGAAGTCATCCAGGCTTTCTTGACGACCGCCAATTTCGTTGTAGATCTCATGCAGGAACTTACGCAGGTCAGCAACCTTGCGCTGTTCTTCAATCATGAGGTTGATCTTCTCGCCCAAACCTTTGGCTGCAAGGCCCAAGTGGGTCTCGAGAATCTGACCAACGTTCATACGCGAAGGTACGCCCAACGGGTTGAGGACAACATCAACCGGGGTGCCATTGGCATCGTACGGCATGTCTTCAACCGGCATGATCACGGAGACCACACCTTTGTTACCGTGACGACCGGCCATCTTGTCACCCGGCTGGATGCGACGACGGATTGCCAGGTAAACCTTGACGATTTTCAGCACGCCTGGAGCCAGGTCATCGCCCTGCTGCAGTTTGCGCTTCTTGTCTTCGAACTTGTCGTCCAGCAGACGACGGCGATCGATGATGTAAGCCTGAGCTTTCTCAAGTTGCTCGTTCAGAGCATCTTCAGCCATGCGCAGCTTGAACCACTGACCGTGCTCAAGACCGTCCAGGACTTCATTGGTGATTTCCTGGCCTTTCTTCAGACCGGCACCACCTTCGGCAATTTGACCGACCAGGGCAGAGCGCAGACGTTCGAATGTAGCGCCTTCAACAATGCGGAACTCTTCGTTCAGATCCTTGCGGATTTCGTCCAGCTGAGTCTTCTCTATCGACAGGGCACGAGCATCGCGCTCTACGCCATCACGAGTGAAGACTTGTACGTCAATGACAGTACCTTTGGTACCGGTTGGTACGCGCAGGGAGGTGTCTTTAACGTCGCTGGCTTTTTCACCGAAGATTGCACGCAGCAGTTTTTCTTCCGGGGTCAGTTGGGTCTCGCCTTTCGGAGTGACCTTACCTACCAGGATGTCGCCCGGGCCAACTTCGGCGCCGACGTAAACGATACCGGCTTCGTCCAGCTTGTTCAGTGCAGCTTCACCCACGTTCGGGATGTCTGCAGTGATTTCTTCAGGGCCAAGCTTGGTGTCACGGGCCACACAGGTCAGTTCCTGAATGTGGATCGTGGTGAAACGGTCTTCTTGAACAACACGTTCCGACAGGCAGATGGAGTCTTCGAAGTTGAAGCCGTTCCATGCCATGAAGGCGATACGCATGTTCTGACCCAGAGCCAATTCACCCATATCGGTGGACGGACCATCGGCCATGATGTCGCTGCGCTGAACCCGATCACCTTTACGCACCAGCGGACGCTGGTTGATGCAGGTGTTCTGGTTGGAGCGGGTGTATTTGGTCAGGTTGTAGATATCAACACCAGCTTCGCCGGTCTCAACTTCATCATCAGCAACACGAACCACGATACGGCTTGCATCGACGGAATCAATAACGCCGCCACGACGAGCCACGACGCAAACGCCGGAGTCACGAGCTACGTTACGCTCCATGCCAGTACCTACCAGCGGCTTGTCAGCGCGCAGTGTTGGTACAGCTTGACGCTGCATGTTCGAACCCATCAACGCACGGTTGGCGTCGTCGTGCTCGAGGAACGGAATCAGCGACGCAGCAACCGAAACTACCTGTTTCGGCGAAACGTCCATCAAGGTGACGTCTTCCGGCGCCTTAACGGTGAATTCGTTCAAGTGACGAACAGCTACCAGTTCATCAACCAGGACTTTCTGGTCGTTCATGGTGGCCGAAGCCTGAGCGATAACGTGATCCGCTTCTTCAATAGCAGAAAGGAACACGATCTCGTCGGTAACCAACGCGTCTTTCACTACACGGTACGGGCTCTCGAGGAAGCCGTACTGGTTGGTGCGCGCATAGGCAGCCAAGGAGTTGATCAGACCAATGTTCGGACCTTCTGGCGTTTCAATCGGGCATACACGACCGTAGTGAGTCGGGTGTACGTCACGAACCTCAAAGCCGGCACGCTCACGCGTCAGACCGCCCGGGCCCAGTGCAGAAACACGGCGCTTGTGGGTGATCTCGGACAGCGGGTTGTTCTGGTCCATGAACTGGGACAACTGGCTGGAACCGAAGAACTCTTTCACTGCCGCAGCCACTGGCTTGGCGTTGATCAAGTCTTGCGGCATCAGGCCTTCGCTTTCAGCCATCGACAGACGCTCTTTGACCGCACGCTCAACACGTACCAGGCCAACGCGGAACTGGTTTTCAGCCATTTCGCCTACGCAGCGAACACGACGGTTACCCAGGTGGTCGATGTCATCGACGATGCCTTTGCCGTTACGGATGTCGACCAGAGTCTTCAGTACCGCGACGATGTCTTCTTTGCACAACACGCCCGAACCTTCGATTTCGGTACGACCGATACGACGGTTGAACTTCATCCGGCCGACCGCAGACAGGTCATAGCGCTCAGGGCTGAAGAACAGGTTGTTGAACAGAGTCTCGGCAGCATCCTTGGTTGGAGGCTCGCCAGGACGCATCATGCGATAGATCTCAACCAGCGCTTCCAGTTGGTTGCTGGTGGAGTCAATTTTCAGCGTGTCCGAAATGAACGGACCGCAGTCGATATCGTTGGTGTACAACGTTTCGATGCGAACGACTTGGCTCTTGGCAACTTTTGCCAGGATTTCAGTGGTCAGCTCGGTGTTGCACTCAGCAATGATTTCGCCAGTCGCCGGGTGCACGATAGCTTTGGCCGTTGTGCGACCCAGGACATAGTCCAGAGGCATAACGAGCTCTTTGATACCGGCTTTTTCCAGCTGGTTGATATGGCGAGCAGTGATACGACGGCCCTGCTCAACAATCACCTTGCCTTTGTCATCGGTAATGTCGATGGCCGCGATTTCACCGCGCAGGCGCTGAGGTACCAGTTCCAGGCTGATGCTTTCGCCTTGAACGTGGAAAACGTTAGTGGTGTAGAACGCTTCCAGTACTTGCTCAGTGCTATAGCCGAGCGCGCGCAGCAATACGGACGCAGGCAGCTTGCGACGACGGTCAATACGTACGAACACGCAGTCTTTAGGGTCGAACTCAAAGTCCAACCACGAACCACGGTAAGGAATGATACGCGCGGAATACAGCAGCTTACCGGAGCTGTGCGTCTTGCCGCGGTCGTGGTCAAAGAACACGCCCGGGGAACGGTGCAGCTGGGAAACAATTACACGCTCGGTACCGTTGATTACGAAGGTACCGTTTTCAGTCATCAGGGGGATTTCACCCATGTAGACTTCTTGCTCTTTGATGTCCTTGATCGCTTTATTCGACGATTCTTTGTCGAAAATGATCAAACGAACCTTCACCCGCAAAGGTACGGCGTAAGTCACACCGCGCAACACGCATTCTTTGACATCAAATGCCGGTTCGCCCAGGCGATAACCGACATACTCCAGCGCAGCATTGCCGGAGTAGCTGATGATCGGGAAAACGGATTTGAAGGCCGCATGCAGGCCCACGTCGCGGAACTGATCTTTAGTCGCTCCCGCCTGCAAGAATTCACGATACGAATCCAGCTGGATTGCCAAGAGATACGGCACATCCATGACGTCCGGCAACTTGCTAAAGTCCTTGCGGATACGTTTTTTCTCAGTATATGAGTAAGCCATCAGCGTTCCCCAGCTTGGTCACCTGCTTGTTTGGCCTCTCCCGACGGGAGCAGCCAGAAAATCGTGCAAACCCCTTGGTTTGCTCCACCGCACAGGGTGGTTACAGCTCGTTTATGGCGCCAACCCAGTCGGCTGCCAAGAACGGAAAAAGGCCGGTGGCATGAGCCACCAGCCATCAGCCTCAGCTTAACGCTTGGGCTGGAGACGCAAGGTCGATGCTTACTTCAGCTCGACTTTAGCGCCTGCTTCTTCCAGAGCAGCTTTGGCTTTGTCAGCTGCGTCTTTAGCAACAGCTTCCAGAACCATTGCTGGAGCGCCGTCAACTACTGCCTTGGCTTCTTTCAAGCCCAGACCAGTCAGTTCACGAACAGCCTTGATCACGTTAACTTTCTTCTCGCCAGCTTCCAGCAGCATGACGTTGAATTCAGTTTGCTCTTCAACGACAGCAGCAGCAACAGCAGGACCAGCAGAAGCAGCAGCAGCCGAAACGCCGAACTTCTCTTCCATTGCTTTGATCAGCTCAACGATTTCCAGAACGGATTTCTCGCCGATTGCTTCGATGATTTGCTCGTTAGTCAGAGACATGACTATAAATTCCTGTATTGGGGTGACAGCCTATGCGGCCATCGAAATAAACAATAAACGCTGAAAGGAGTTGCTCAGCCTTAAGCTGCAGCTGCTTCTTTCTGGTCGCGAAGTGCCGCCAGAGTACGAGCCAATTTGCTGGTAGCGCCTTGAATCACGCTCATCAGCTGAGAAATTGCTTCGTCACGGGTCGGCAGGCTTGCCAGTACGTCGATCTGATTAGCTGCGAGGTACTTGCCCTCGAACGCAGCTGCCTTGATCTCGAACTTATCCTGACCTTTAGCGAACTCTTTGAACAAACGGGCAGCAGCGCCTGGGTGTTCGTTGGAGAATGCGATCAAGGTCGGGCCAGTGAACACGTCGTTGAGAACACTGTATTCAGTGTCAGCAACAGCGCGCTTGAGCAGGGTGTTACGTACAACACGTACGTATACGCCAGCTTCACGAGCCTCTTTACGGAGTCCGGTCATAGCGCCAACTGTCACGCCGCGGGCATCAGCCACAACAGCAGACAGGGCAACTTTGGCAGCCTCGTTGACTTCAGCGACGATGGCCTTCTTGTCTTCGAGTTTAATTGCCACGGGTTTAACTCCTGCTTGTTACCGTTTCATCTGACCTGAGTCGGATGTCGTTTTGGTGTCTGATTCGGTAAGGAACCGGGAGCACCATCTGCGTAGGCTTGAGGTTTAAGACTTGCGCCGCCTACGGTCTTGGATAGCCCCCGCCAGGCAGGGACCCCAATCTTTCATTGGCGCAGCATGCTGCGCCAATTTGTCTTACGCGTTCAACGAACCTTGGTCGATGACCAGGCCTGGGCCCATAGTGGTGCTCAGAGTAACGCGCTTAACATAAATACCTTTCGAGGAAGCTGGCTTGATACGCTTCAAATCAGCGATCAGGGCTTCAACGTTTTCCTTCAGTTGAACAGCGTCGAAACCGACCTTGCCAACGGAAGTGTGGATGATACCGTTTTTGTCGGTGCGATAACGAACCTGACCAGCTTTTGCGTTCTTAACCGCAGTCGCTACGTCTGGAGTTACAGTACCAACCTTAGGGTTAGGCATCAGACCACGTGGACCGAGGATCTGACCCAACTGACCTACAACACGCATTGCGTCCGGGGAAGCAATAACTACGTCGTAGTTCAGGTCGCCGCCTTTCATTTCGGCAGCCAGGTCGTCCATACCAACGCGATCAGCGCCAGCAGCCAAAGCAGCTTCAGCAGCTGGACCCTGGGTGAACACAGCTACACGTACAGTCTTGCCAGTGCCGTGTGGCAGCACAGTTGCGCTACGAACAACCTGGTCAGATTTACGTGGGTCTACGCCCAGGTTAACAGCGATGTCGAAAGACTCGCTGAACTTAACAGTCGACAGCTCAGCCAGCAAAGCAGCAGCGTCTACAAAGTTGTAAGACTTGCCAGCTTCAATTTTACCGGCGATTGCCTTTTGACGCTTAGTCAGCTTAGCCATTACACACCCTCCACGTTAAGGCCCATGCTACGAGCAGAACCGGCGATGGTACGCACGGCTGCATCCAAATCAGCTGCAGTCAGATCCGCGTTTTTGGTTTTCGCGATTTCTTCCAGCTGAGCACGGGTAACGGTGCCAACCTTAACGGTGTTAGGGCGAGCCGAACCGCTAGTCAGACCAGCAGCCTTCTTCAGCAGAACCGAAGCAGGGGTCGACTTGGTTTCGAATGTGAAGCTACGGTCGCTGTATACAGTGATGATCACTGGAGTCGGCAGGCCTGGCTCAATACCCTGGGTACGGGCGTTGAAAGCTTTGCAGAATTCCATGATGTTCACACCGTGCTGACCCAAAGCTGGACCAACAGGTGGGCTTGGGTTGGCCTGAGCGGCCTTCACTTGCAGCTTGATGTAAGCGGTAATCTTCTTGGCCATGAGGCACTCCAATTACGGGTTCAGACGCCTAACTTAAAAGGCTCCCCGGTTACTTGCGTGTTTATCCCAGTGACGACAAAACCCCACGACCGAAGCCGTGGGGTTGGGATGCGTGTCCAGCTAGACCTTTTCGACCTGGCTAAACTCTAGCTCCACCGGAGTGGAACGTCCGAAAATGAGTACAGCCACCTGGATGCGACTCTTTTCGTAGTTAACTTCTTCGACCGTGCCGTTAAAGTCGGCAAACGGACCGTCGGTGACGCGAACAACTTCACCCGGCTCGAACAGTGTCTTCGGCTTGGGCTTGTCGCTGCCATCAGCAACGCGACGCAGAATTGCTTCTGCCTCTTTGTCTGTAATCGGTGCAGGCTTATCAGCAGTGCCACCGATGAATCCCATGACACGAGGTGTATCCTTGACCAAGTGCCAAGTACCTTCGCTCATGTCCATCTGGACTAGCACATAGCCAGGGAAGAACTTGCGTTCGCTTTTGCGTTTCTGGCCATTACGCATTTCAACCACTTCTTCAGTGGGAACCAGAATTTCGCCGAAGCCATCTTCCATGCCTGCCAGCTTAATACGCTCAATCAAAGAGCGCATAACATGCTTTTCGTAACCCGAATAAGCATGCACTACGTACCAACGCTTAGCCACGGGACACCCTTAGCCAACAATCAAGGAAACAAGCCAGCCGAGCAGGGAATCCAAACCCCACAACAGCAACGCCATAACAAGAACAACAGCCACTACGATCAACGTAGTCTGCGTAGTTTCTTGGCGAGTCGGCCATACGACTTTACGAATCTCAGTACGAGCTTCCTTTACCAAGACAGCAAACGAC
Source organism: Pseudomonas sp. FSL R10-1350 (assembly GCF_009600525.1). Classification (NCBI taxonomy): domain Bacteria; kingdom Pseudomonadati; phylum Pseudomonadota; class Gammaproteobacteria; order Pseudomonadales; family Pseudomonadaceae; genus Pseudomonas; species Pseudomonas sp. FSL R10-1350. Next base: position 3,637 of record NZ_WIVR01000021.1, on the reverse strand, counting down.
TTGCCTTTCGCGGTTTGCAAACCCACATAGGCAGCAACAGCAGCAATCACAAGAAGTGCAATGACGCGATACAGGATCGGCGAACCAGAATAATACTGATTCCCAACAACGCCAACTACCACAAGGGCAACCACTACTAGCCACTTGAGGAGATCGAAGCGAGAGCCTTGAACTTCAGCCTTGGGAGTCATCAAAGAGGATCCTGTGAAAAGAAAGCCAGACGCATTGAGCGAATCTGGCAGGTCAGGAGGGAATCGAACCCCCAACCTACGGTTTTGGAGACCGTCGCTCTGCCAATTGAGCTACTGACCTAAAACATTATCGAGCCGCCGATTATGCAGACCCGAGAGAGACTTTTCAACAACCTTTGCAATTACTTTATCGCCAAGCCCAAAACCTAACGACACGTCAGCAGCAGAATGCAGGCCACCAACGACAGCAATCGCCAACCAGAGCAGCAACACCTTACAACAGCGCCACCAGCAAACACTCCGGACAAGCTTTTCAGCCCGTTAAAACAAAGGCAGATATTTTCATATCTGCCTTGTTTATATGGAGCTCTTGAGCGGATTTGAACCGCTGACCTCACCCTTACCAAGGGTGTGCTCTACCAACTGAGCTACAAGAGCAAAACACCATTGAAACCAGCGCGAATGGAGCGGGTGGCGGGAATCGAACCCGCATCATCAGCTTGGAAGGCTGAGGTTCTACCACTAAACTACACCCGCAAATCATGCTGATTTGCGCAAATATGGTGGAGGGGGAAGGATTCGAACCTTCGAAGTCGTAGACGTCAGATTTACAGTCTGATCCCTTTGGCCGCTCGGGAACCCCTCCTGAGCTGAGCGGGATTCTACAGCATCCCAACCCTTTGTCAACCGCTTTTCTCAATTAAATCATTAAGTTAGCTTGAAGACTCACTTCACATTTAAAACCGTTTCCGGTGTTCACTGTGGAGCGGGCGCCATTCTATGCAAACTATCGGACGCCTGCAACCCCTGGCACTGCTTTTTTTCGTATTTCAACTCATTGAATTCATTGAGAAGACTTTGTAGAACCTTTTCAACAGCCTGCACATTGTCCGACGGAGAAAGGACCAGGACAAAATCACCTGCGCCCGCACCTTCCAGGCTGTCCAAACCACTCTTTATTCCTGCATCTGACAAACTTTTTTTAATCTTGACCTCAGCGTCAGAACGGATCAACCCGATCAGGTAGAAGCAGACACCTTTATCACTGCTCGCGCTTTCTCCAGACTGTACAGGGACAAGCCCTGTTCGCGTTTCACTCAGCAGCTGTATTTCCTGCTTGCTTCCTTTGTACAACGATAGAGATACAACCTCCTTCGCTTTAAGAGGAGCCTCTTGCTGATGCCATACAAAGTAGAAAATATTCAATACAACAAGCAGCAGAAACAACCAGCGCATAGAAACCTCAATAAATAGGACAAGCTGCAGCCAAGCCTATGAACACAAGATCTTTCACCAAACGACCCTCAGGCACAGCGCAAGCCACGAGATCTGCATCACCGCCCGTGAGAAACACCTCGAAATCATCCCCCCAGTAATCACGTGCCAATTGCAACTGACTCAGGACAAACCCTCGCAACATCATTAGACAGCCACGCTCCACAGCTTCAACAGTCGTCCGCCCGGGACTATTTCGCAACAACGCCTGCTCAGCCGAAAGGTTGTCATATCTGATTCGCCGGGTATGCGTGCGCAACTCGTTACGCATTAACGGTAATCCAGGGCATATGAACCCACCCAAATGCTTACCGTCTTTAGCCACAAAATCGGCTGTTACGGCTGTACCCAGATCCAGGACAAGACAGGCGCGCCTGGAGAGCTCATAAGCGCCGATCAAGGCTAGCCAGCGGTCCAAGCCTAGACGCTCAAAGTCCTCATAGCCGTTCGTTACTCCCGCCATCACTCTTGCCGGGCTTGCACACACTACTTCTACCGAGAATGTGGACGACAAAAGAGCAGCCAGACTCGCAGTTTCACCGTCACTGCGCACACTCACCAAACGGCAGCGCGTGATGCGCAGCAACGGGCTAGCCAAGAGCGCGGCTATGAGACCAACATCGGAATCTACAACGCCACCATCGACCACAGTATTGCTATCAAGTACTCGCCACTTGATAAAACTGTTACCGCAATCCATTTCAAGAATCATGGCGCAACCTCAAGCTCAGCTCGCCACCACTAAAAACCTTCTCCTGACCCGCGACATTAAGACGCAATGCCCCCTGCTGATCCACACCAGCGACCACGCCATCAACAGTGTGTGTACCCGCAATCAACGTAACCTCACGCCCTTGCCACAAATGGTTGGACTCCCACTCTGCCTGAATAGCAGCAAATCCTTCAGCCTCGTGGCGAATCAGATAACCCTGCAAATTGCGACCCAAGGCAACAATCAGCTCATTCCGATTGATCGCCTGACCCGCCTCCAAGCGAACGGATGTCCAGGACTGATCGACATCACTGGCGACCATCATATTAACGTTGATGCCGATGCCTATAACGACATGACACACATCAGCTGGATCACCCACCAGCTCCAGCAGAATACCGGCGATTTTTTTATTGCCCACCAGTACATCGTTGGGCCACTTTAAACCCGCATCGCGACTACCAAATTCACGAAGCGAACTCAAAACCGCCAGACCGACAATTAAACTCAGTCCTTCAAGCTGACGCATGCCACCATCAATTCGAAGTACCAGGCTGTAATAAATATTTTCGGCAAACGGGCTGATCCACTTTCTCCCCCTGCGTCCTCGACCTGCGCTCTGCTGCTCGGCCAGAATTACAAAAGGCGCCTGAACTCCTCCCGAAATTTCGCGCAAAGCTTCTGCGTTCGTCGAATCGAGGGACTCATGTATGGAAACAGGATAAGGGCTATCAGCGAGCTGATCGCGCTCGAGAAGCTCAAGCGGCGCGGCCAATTGATAGCCACGACCACGAACTTTATGGATAGGCAGGTTCAGGTCAGCTTCCAAACGCTGCAACTGCTTCCAGACCGCACTACGGCTTATGCCGAGCGCAGCACCCAGCGCTTGCCCAGAATGAAAACGACCATCTTTAAGAAGCTTCAACAACGTCAGCATGCAAGTTACGCCTCACAATCAGGCACGCATAATAACGACGAGCCACGCTATTGCATAGAAACCCTGTAAGAGAAGGACTGTACAACACTGATAAGCAACGCAACGCTGTAACGCGCAGCGCGCCTTGTCCCGTCGACAATGTTTTTTCGAGCACAAAAACAAAATCCCTGTCTGCGTGAGCAGACAGGGATTTTGGAATTTAATCTTGACGATGACCTACTCTCACATGGGGAAACCCCACACTACCATCGGCGATGCATCGTTTCACTACTGAGTTCGGGATGGGATCAGGTGGTTCCAATGCTCTATGGTCGTCAAGAAATTCGGTAGCCAGGTCGTTACGTGCGTAACGCTCCAGCGAATGGGTATGTAATAGAATCGGTGTTTTGTGAGTTGCAAACTTTCGGTTTGTATCGTCTTCACACACCGCAATCTGGTCTCTTCGACTCAAATTGCTTGGGTGTTATATGGTCAAGCCTCACGGGCAATTAGTATTGGTTAGCTCAACGCCTCACAGCGCTT
>NZ_WIVR01000219.1:0-299 GCF_009600525.1 Pseudomonas sp. FSL R10-1350 | reverse complement strand
TATGCGGATCGAGCACGCGAAGGGCTCGAAGCTGTGGGCCGAAGCTGCCGCGACCTTGCAGGGGCAGTACGGGGTTGTACGCCGGAATCCCAGAAATTTCCGTCAGCCCAGCTCCAGTCCCGCCACGAGCGCATCCAGGTCGATGAACTTGCCGTCAGTCTGGAAGGTGTAATGCCCGTTCAGCAGGACGTGCCGCCAGGCCGCTGGCGACATCTGCGTGATCAACGCCAGCGCCTTGGCATTGCCAGCTGCCTCGTACTTCGTCAGCAGCAGGGACAGGATCGCCGAGTTGTAGAAGA
>NZ_WIVR01000218.1:0-303 GCF_009600525.1 Pseudomonas sp. FSL R10-1350 | reverse complement strand
TCCAAGAACAGTCCGGGGTCTATGGGGCTTTGGTGATCGATGCCAAAGATCCGGAGCCGTTTGTATATGACCGTGATTACGTCGTCATGCTCAGCGATTGGACGGATGAAGACCCGGCGCAGGTGCTCTCCAAACTCAAGAAGCAATCTGACTACTACAACTTCCACAAGCGCACAATTGGCGACTTCGTTGACGATGTGAGCGAGAAAGGCTGGTCGGCCGCTGTAGCGGATCGGAAGATGTGGGCTGAAATGAAGATGAGCCCCACCGACCTCGCTGATGTGAGCGGGTATACCTACACCT
>NZ_WIVR01000217.1:0-304 GCF_009600525.1 Pseudomonas sp. FSL R10-1350 | reverse complement strand
GATGGAGCAGTCTGGTAGCTCGTCGGGCTCATAACCCGAAGGTCGTCGGTTCAAATCCGGCTCCCGCAACCAAACATTAAAAGGCTGCTCGAAAGAGTGGCCTTTTTTGTGCCTGAGTGTTTTCCACCCTCCTCCCGTAGCCGGGAGAAAGGGATTAAAACCGGATAATTCAACCGCTTAGGTGATTTAAGGTTGACAAGTCAGCGCGCCTCTGTAGAATGCGCCCACACAGACGCGGGATGGAGCAGTCTGGTAGCTCGTCGGGCTCATAACCCGAAGGTCGTCGGTTCAAATCCGGCTCCCG
>NZ_WIVR01000216.1:0-310 GCF_009600525.1 Pseudomonas sp. FSL R10-1350 | reverse complement strand
GCCCAAGGGCGCGCATGGCCCTCCTGATCTCGACCACCAGGCCGGTCTTGATCTTGAGCTTTTCAGCGTCAGGCAGTCCAAGGTCGGCAAAGACGTTGCCCGAGCTGCGCTGAACCTCGACGCCTTCAATGATTCGTTTTTGCATTTCGTAGCTCCTGTGCCAATACCTCGGCCACCTTCAGCCGAGCGCGGATGATGTCCATGTCGGCCTTTGGCGTGGCGATTCCGCTCTTGCTCTTCTTCTGGAAGCAGTGTAGGACGAACACCGCTTCCGCAAACTCGACCGTGTATACCGCTCGATAGGTGCCGC
>NZ_WIVR01000215.1:0-314 GCF_009600525.1 Pseudomonas sp. FSL R10-1350 | reverse complement strand
AAGGTCGTCGGTTCAAATCCGGCTCCCGCAACCAAACATCGAAAAAGGCTACTCGAAAGAGTGGCCTTTTTTGTGCGCGTAGGTTTTATGCATCAAAACCCACAAGAGCGAGCTTGCCTCGCGATCTTTTGATCTTTTAAAAGATCGCGAGGCAAGCTCGCTCCTACAACTAACCACTTATTTGGCCCATTTATGCATTAAAGGTTGACTCACTCGCTCATCACTGTAGAGTGCGCACCACAGACGCGGGATGGAGCAGTCTGGTAGCTCGTCGGGCTCATAACCCGAAGGTCGTCGGTTCAAATCCGGCTCCC
>NZ_WIVR01000214.1:0-320 GCF_009600525.1 Pseudomonas sp. FSL R10-1350 | reverse complement strand
GTGTACGACTTCAGCCCCGGTCGCTCGGGCGAATATGCCCGCAATTTCCTTGGCGACTGGAAAGGCAAGTTGGTCTGTGACGACTACAGCGGTTACAAAGCCAGTTTTGCACTTGGCGTCACCGAAATCGGCTGCATGACCCACGCTCGCCGCAAGTTTTACGACCTGCACGTCACCAATAAAAGCGTGCTGGCTGAGCAGGCGTTGCGGTACATCGCGGCTTTATATGAAGTTGAACGCGAAGTTCGCGATTTGGAACCGGATGTCCGGCGACGAATACGTCAGGAAAAAGCAGCGCCCCTGATGGACGCGTTTCATGC
>NZ_WIVR01000213.1:0-323 GCF_009600525.1 Pseudomonas sp. FSL R10-1350 | reverse complement strand
GCGCAATGGCCGCGATCAACAGCAGCAATACGAACAACCCGGCCAGCAAGAGGCCCGGGCGTATCGCCCAACGCCGCGCACTGCGCGATTGCATGGCGAACAAGGGCTCGGCCTGGATCACGCTGGCAACGGTGCCTGGATGGATGGACTGGCTCATGTGCAACTCCTGATGACGGGCTTAAACCGCGCTGGCTTCATCGCGGGTGGCGCCGTGGGCGCTGTCCTGCTCATGCAGGGCACGCCAGGCCGCGCCGGGGCTGATGCCGTTGAGGTAGTAATTGCCCAGCGCCCGCTCGCGGTAGATGGCCGGGTTGTGCGAGGCC
>NZ_WIVR01000212.1:0-325 GCF_009600525.1 Pseudomonas sp. FSL R10-1350 | reverse complement strand
CGTCGAGCACGTCGCAGCCATCGCGCAGCAATAACACTGCGGTGCTGGCCAGGTGTTTGAGATCAATGGCGTCGGCCTCGGCCAGTTCGCGGCTGGCGAAGGTTTCCATCAATTGGGTAACCGCCAAAACACGGGCAGCCGCGTTGGCGTGCAACACGTCCAGTGGCGCGTTGCGGTCGATCAATAAGGCGGGAATGGTGCAGTCAATGGCGGTCAGCGGGATGTAAGGTGAATTCGTCATAAGTTAAGTCCAATGGTTAGACGCACTAACGTTATTCATCTTTTCATTCCAAGTCGCCAAACCTGGTCGCCATGAGGGCGAGCG
>NZ_WIVR01000211.1:0-327 GCF_009600525.1 Pseudomonas sp. FSL R10-1350 | reverse complement strand
AGCGACCCGTACGCATGGGCACATGGCCTTTAAAGTCCATTTGCCACAGATCATTGGGTTGCTCGTGTTCAAATCTGATGAAAGGTTTGACTAGGCCTGCATGAGGGTCGATGCGCTCATTACGCTTGAGAATGGCATGAACCGTACTGGCTGCAGGCATGTTGCTGCCGCGCCGTTCAAGGCATCCCTTGATCTTGCGCGCGCCCCAGCCGGTGTGCTCGATATTGAGCGCCAGTATCTGCTTCTCAGACTCGTGAGCAGTTCGATTAGGCGAACTGTGAGGTCGACGGGACCGATCTCTCAGCCCGTCTTTACCCTCACATTGGA
>NZ_WIVR01000210.1:0-331 GCF_009600525.1 Pseudomonas sp. FSL R10-1350 | reverse complement strand
CTTTTAAGATAGGCTGTAGAGCTATTGGCAGCGTTCCCCACATCAATACTGCAAGGAGGGCGAAGAGGAAACCTGCGAGGGGTTGTTGTTTTTGCATAGTATTATTATAGATTTTAGGTATAAAAAAACCTCACATTTGTGAGGTTTTTTTGAAATTTTGCTTTACATTACTCAGCAATGATACTTACGTATTGACGGTTTTTGTCGCCTTTTCTTTCGAATTTAACTTTACCATCTGCAGTTGCGAATAAAGTGTGGTCTTTACCCATACCTACGTTTGTACCTGCGTGGAATTTAGTACCACGTTGACGAACAATGATGCTACCTGCTA
>NZ_WIVR01000020.1:0-80003 GCF_009600525.1 Pseudomonas sp. FSL R10-1350 | reverse complement strand
TCGCTGTCGTTGGCTTCTAATAGAATGCCACCGTGGCGCACAGACGCCTCGGCTTGGGCGAGTCCATGTAATTACAGAGATTTTTGATCTACTGCTGCCCCTCCCAACCACCCCCCAACGCGGTCAATAGCCCGACACTGGCTTGCAACTGCCGGGTGCGCAGGGCTTGTACCTGGCGTTCGGCCTGCAAGGCAGCGGTTTGCGCGGTCACTACATCCAGATAGCTCACGGCGCCCGCTTCATAGCTGTTGGTGGCCAGGGTCTGGGTGTGTTGCGCCGCATTGGCTGCGGCTTGTTCGTCGAGGTTTTCCTGTTGCAGGTCACGCAATTGCGCCAGGTTGTCTTCGACTTCGCGTACAGCGCGCAATACTTGGCTGCGGTAGTGGGCAGAGGCTTCTTCGAACTCGGCCTTGGCCTGACGCTCTTGGGCGTCGAGCCTGCCGCCGTCAAAGATCGGCAAGCTGACCAGCGGGCCCAGCGCCCAGAAGTGGTTGCTCGCCGCCAACAGGTTGCCGTAGCCCTGAGTCTGCCCGCCAAACAGGCCGGTCAGGCTGAAGTCGGGGTACCAGGCGGCCTTGGCCACGCCGATTTGCGCGTTGGCGGCAAATACCCGACGCTCAGCTGCGGCGATATCGGGGCGCCGTTGCAGCAGGGTGCTGGGCAGGGCTTGCGGTGGCTGCGGCAGGTTTAAGGTGTCGCTGCGCGCGGCCAGCTGGAATTGGCTGGCGGGCACGCCCACCAGTTCGCCAATGGCGTGCTCGGTGAGGTTGCGTTGACCGCGCACATCGTCCAGTTGCGCTTCGGCCTGGGCCAATTGGTTCTGTGCACGGGTCAGGTCCATCTCCGAGGCAATTTGCCCTTGATAGCGTGCCTTGGTCAGGTCCAGGGCCTGGCGGTAATCGTCCAGCGACTTGGACAGGATGCGGCTTTGCGCATCCAGGCCATCGAGTTGAACGTAAAGGCCGGTCAGTTGCTTCTGCAAGCTCAAGCGGGCCACCGCCAGGTCATCGGCCGAGGCCTGAACCTGTGCGTCACCGGCGGCGACCTGATTGCGGATTTTGCCCCACAGGTCCAGGTCGAAACTCAGCGCAAAGCCTGCGGTGTTGCTGTTGTACACCGAAGGCTGGGTGCTGCCGCGCAACGGTCGGTTGTCCGATTGGCGCTGGCGCAAGGTTTGCTCGCTGGCGGTGATTTGCGGGAACAACCCGGCATGCAACTGGCTGGCATACGCCTGCGCTGAATCGAAGTGCGCAAGGGCCGCCGCGAGGTCCGGGTTGGCGTTGAGCAAGCGCTGTTGCAGGTCGTTCAAGCGCTCATCCTGATAGGCGCGCCACCACTGTGGCGACACGCTGTCGCCCGGCTGCGCACTGTGCCACGGGCCATCACTGGTCTGTTCGCGGTAGTGCTGCGGCAGGTCCAGCAGCGGCGGTTTGTACGTCGGGGCCAATGAGCAACCTTGCAGCGCGAGTGCCAGGAGCAAGGCGCTGCGTTTAAGTTTTGGCGACATGAGGGGCTCCCGCATCGGCAAGTTTGACCGAGTCGCCGTCACGCAAAGAATCAGGCGGGTTATCGATGACGGTGTCAGTGGGTTTCAGGCCCTGGTCGATCACCAGTTTGTCGCCCAGGTCCATGCCGATATGAATGTCCTGCAAGTGCACGTGTTGCGCAGTGTCCAGCACGGCCACCTGGGTGCCCTGGGCGCGGAAGATCAACGCACTGGCCGGAATGCTGACGCCATGGGTGTCTGCCGGAATCGACAGGACCGCTTCGGCGTAGTCGCCGGGGAGCAGGGCGTCGCTGGGGTTTTGCACCACAAACTGTGCGGTCAGGGTGCCGGAGCGCCGATCAATCGAGGTCGAGTTGCCGACCAGCGTGGCGCTGAAGGTTTGCCCTGGATGCTCAGGCACATTGAGTTGCACCTGCATGTTGGGGCGAATCACGCTGGCATAGTTTTGCGGCACCGGCACGTACAGGCGCAGTTGATGGGTGTCGGCAATGTCGAACAGTTCCGGGTCGCTGTCGGTGTCAGCCTTCACCAGTTGGCCGATGTCGGTGTTGCGCGCGGTGATGGTCCCGGCGAAGGGCGCGCGGATGGTCTTGTAGTCTTCCAGCGAAGCCAACCGCGCGTAGTCCGCTTCGGCGGCTTGCGCGTTGGCTTTCGCCGCAGCGGCGTTGGACAGTTTCTCATCGGCTTCCTGACGCGATACCGAATGGCTATCCACCAGGTTTTGCCAGCGCGTCGCGGTGGTCGCCGCGAGCTTGGCATTGGACTGCTCTTGCAACATATGCGCGTGAGCCTGTGCCAGTTGCTGGTCAAGATCGGGACTGTCAATCACCGCCAATACCTGACCGGCCTTGACCTTGCTGCCGATGTCGCTGGTCCAGCTTTTCAGGTAACCGTTCACCCGGGCGTGAATCGGCGCCTTGCTCCAGGCTTCCAGATGCGCGGGCAGGCGCAGAGTGTCGCCGTGGGCGTTTTGTAAAGGCTGGAACACGCTGACCACGGGCAGGGCGGCGGCTTCGGTCCAACCGACCACCGCCTGCTCATGCCGGCTGCGCGCGGCGAGGCCATTGGCGACCAGCAGCGCGGCCAGTGTCAGGCCGCCGATGCCCAGCAGCATCAGGCGCTTGCGCGAAGGTTTTTGATCAGACGACATGGGTAGTTTCTCCAGCAGCAGCGCGATTTTTTTCACGGCCGTGCACCAGGCTGAATACCACGGGCACGAACAGCAGGGTGGCGACGGTTGCCAGCATCAGACCACCGATCACGGCGCGTCCGAGCGGGGCGTTCTGTTCTTCTGAGATGGCCAGCGGCAGCATCCCGATCATCATCGCCAGGGCGGTCATGCACACCGGGCGGAAACGGGTATAGCCCGCTTCAAGTGCAGCCTTGAGGGCATCGCCGTGAACGGCCAGGCGCTCTCGACAGAAGCTCACCACCAGGATCGAGTTGGCGGTGGCCACGCCCATGCACAAGATCGCACCGGTCAAGGCCGGGACTGACAGCGAGGTACCGCTGAGGAACAGCATCCACACGATCCCGGCCAGGGCGGCGGGCAGGGCGGTAATGATCACAAACGGGTCTAGCCAGGACTGGAAGTTGACCACGATCAGCAGGTAGATGAGCACCACCGCACCCAGCAGACCAAAACTCAGGCCGCTGAACGCCTCATGCAGCGCGTCGATCTGACCGTGCAGGGAGATGATCGCGCCTTTGGGGCGCAGGTCCGACGCACCGTCGATGACCTTTTGCACATCCGCTGCCACCGAGCCCAGATCGCGGCCCTGAATGTTGGCATACAGGTCCAGGGTGGGCTGGATGTTGTAGTGCGTGACCACCGCCGGGCTGTCTACGCGGCTAATGGTTGCCAGCCCGCCGAGGATCGCTGACTGGCCATTGCTGCCCGTCACCGGCAAGGCTTCCAGGGTAGGCAAGCTGTCCAGACGATACTGCGGCGTGGCGGCCACCACGCCATAAGACACACCGTTTTGCGGGTTGAGCCAGAACGTCGGGGCCACCTGCGAGCTGCCGGCCAACGAGGCCACCATGCTGTTGGTCACGTCGCGTTCGGTGATGCCCAGGCCATTGGCCCGCAGACGGTCGACCTTGACTTGCAGTGACGGGTAACCCACGGACTGCTGGATGCGCAGGTCGGCAATGCCCGGTACATGTTGCAGGCGCCGTTGCAGTTCCAGGGCGTAGGCCCGGTTGGCCGCGTCGTCACGCCCGGAAATCTTCACGTCCAGCGGCGCCGGAGCACCGAAGTTGAGGATCTGGCTGCTGATGTCGGCGGGCATGAAGGCGAACTGGCTGCCGGGGAAACTCTCGGGCAGGGCCTCGCGCAAGCGTTTGACATACTCGGCGGTCGGGCCGTGATTGGCTTTGAGGGTGACCTGGATATCGCCATCCTGCGGGCCAATGGTGCCGCTGCTGCTGTACGCCATGTCGATACCGCTCAACGGGATGCCGATGTTATCGATGATGGTGTCCAGTTGATCAGCCGGGATGATCTCGCGAATGCGTGACTCGATATGGTCAAACGCCGCTGCGCTTTCTTCGATTCGCGTCCCCAATGGCAAGCGCACGTGCAAGGCCAGCGCCCCGGCATCGGTCGCCGGGAAGAAGTCCTGGCCCAACGTCGGAAGCAGCACAAATGACGCCAGCACACAGGCCATGAAACCGAGCAAAAAGCGTTTGCGATTGGCCAGCGCCAGTTCCAGCACGCCGTAGTACGCATCGCGCACGGCCGAGAAGCGCCGTTCAAAACCTTGCTGGAAGTTCAGCAACGCACGCACTGGCGCCGAGTGTGTCCGGGTCGGCTGATCGCCCTCGTGATGGTTGATGTAGCCGTCTTCCGGGTGATGCCCGGGGCCTTGCTCAGGGTTGTGCGGCTTGAGCAAAAACATCGCCAGGGTGGGCACCAGGGTCCGCGAGAGGATGAACGAGCTGCCCATCGCGAAAATCACCGAGAGTGCCATGGGGCGGAACAGGTAACCGGCAATCCCCTGCAACATGAACATCGGCACAAACACGATGCAGATACACAGCAGTGAGACAAACGCCGGGCCAACGATCTGTTTGGCGCCATCGAGAATCGCCTTGCGCACCGTCTTGCCTTGCTCAAGGTGCCAGTTGATGTTCTCGATGGTCACCGTCGCATCGTCGACTAATATCCCCACCGCGAGTGCCAGCCCTCCGAGCGTCATCACGTTCAGGGTTTGCCCGGTGACGGCCAGCAGGGCAATCGCCGAGAGCACGGCCAAGGGGATCGACACGGCAATGATCAGGGTCGAACGCCAGCTGCCGAGGAACAGCAGAATCATGGCGCTGGTGAGCAGGGCGGCAATGATCCCTTCCTGCGCCACACTGCCCACTGACTGTTTAACGAACACCGAAGCGTCGCCCAGCAATGAAGTTTTCAGCGAAGGTGGCAAGGTTTCATTGATGCGCGGCAGCATCCCGCGAATCCCGTCGACAATCGACAGGGTCGAGATATTGCCGTTCTTCAGCGCGGGCATGAGCACGGCGCGATGGCCGTCGACCCGCACGATGTTGGTTTGCGGCGGCGAACCATCCCGCACGTGGGCCACTTGACCAATGGTGATCAGCGCACCGTCAACGGTCTTGATGGGCAAGTCGTTGAGCTCATCAATCGCCGTGGGGCTGTTGTTCAGCATCACGGTGTATTCGTAAGTGCCGAGCTTGGCCGTGCCCACCGGAATGATCTGGTTCTGCGCGGCCAGCGCGTTGCCCACGTCTTGCGCCGACAGGCCTTTGGCGGCAAGGGCCTGCGGGTCGAGGTCAAGGGTGATTTGGCGCTGCTTGCCGCCCATGGGCGTTGGCATTGCCAGGCCGGGCAGGGCGCTCAGGGGCAAGCGAATGTTGTTCTGCACCAGGTCGCGAATTTTCGCTTCCGAGAGCGTCGGGCTGGAAAACGCCAGTTGCAGGATCGGCACCGTCGAGGCGCTGTAGTTAAGAATCAGCGGCGGGGTAATGCCTGGCGGCATCTGCTTGAGCACGGTTTGTGACACGGCGGTCACTTGCGCGTTGGCCGTGCGGATATCGACGCCCGGCTGGAAGAAGATCTTCACAATGCCCATGCCGGGTAAAGATTGAGACTCGATGTGTTCGATATCGTTAACGGTGGTACTCAATGAGCGTTCGTAGGTGTAAATAACTCGACCTGCCATGTCGGCAGGCGCCAGCCCTGTGTATTGCCACACCACGGCAACCACGGGGATACCGATGTCAGGGAACACATCCGTCGGGGTGCGCAAAGCCGCGAGAGGCCCGATGATGCAGATAAAAATCGCCAACACGATAAACGTGTAGGGCTTGTGCAGTGCGGTCTTTACCAGCCCGAGCATGCCTGAACCTCCGAAGGAGTGAAAATTGCAAACACGGGCAGTCTTACCGTCACACCTTAACTTTCAGCTTTCACCAACATGAAGGTTGCGTTAGTAAAGTCCTTAAACTCCCTTCACCTAGATTCATTGGGCTAGAGCGGTTTACGGGGCCAAGCTTGGAACCACTCGACGGGTTGACTCTCGGCCAGTCGCACTCTTTGGTTCCCTGTGTGAGGCATACCGTAATGAACCTTAAACCACTGCTGCTTATCCCGACCCTGAGCCTGGCCCTGCTGCTGACAGCGTGTGCCGGCCCCATGCCAAAGCAAGATCCGGGTGAAGCCTGGATTGGTCTGCAGGAAGAAGGTAACAGCGACCTGATGGCCGAGCGCGTAGACGGCAAGAACATCAATGATGGCCGTTACTTTGAAGTCACCCCGGGCGCCCACAAGCTGGACGTGACCTTATATGAAGGCGCCACCGGTGATGAAAACGAGGTGGATTGCCAAGGCAATGTCAACTACCAGAACTTCAAGGCGGGCGAGCGCTACAAGCTGGTTGAGTCGAGCCTTGGCACTCACGTAAGCGCCACCCTAGTGGACGCAAGCGGCAAAGAAGTGGCCCACACCGCCGACTTCAACTGCATGCCGGGCTAACCCCCCCCCGCGCGGGTGCGGAACGCTGTGGGAGCGGGCTTGCTCGCGATAGAATCGACGCGCTTGAAGATTGAAACGCGTTGTTCTAATCGCGAGCAAGCCCGCTCCCACAGTTGGTTTTAAGGGGGCTTTAAAAAGAACGAACGATCTTGCCCAGGGTTTCCATGGCCTTTTCAGTGGTTTCATCCCACGGGCTGCCGTAGTTCAAGCGGATGCAGTTTCTAAAGCGCTGGGTCGCCGAGAAGATCGGCCCCGGCGCAATGCTGATGCCTTGGGCCAGGGCCATCTGGAACAGTTTGAGCGAGTCCATCTGTTCAGGCAGCTCAAGCCACAAAAAGTACCCGCCCGCCGGTTTGCTGACCCGGGTCTGCGCCGGGAAATACCGCGCAATCGCCGCCAGCATCGCGCTTTGCTGGTCTTCCAGAGCATCGCGCAGGCGCCGCAGGTGGCGGTCGTAGCCGCCGTGCTGCAAGTAATCGGCAATCGCCGCCTGGGCGGGCATCGACGGGCACAGTGAGGTCATCAATTTAAGCCGTTCGACCTTCTGCGCAAACCGCCCGGCGGCGACCCAGCCAACCCGATAACCCGGCGCCAGGCTTTTCGCGAACGAGCCGCAATGCATCACCAGCCCTTCGGTATCAAAGGCTTTGGCCGGTTTCGGCGCGTGCTGGCCGAAGTACAGCTCGGCGTACACATCGTCTTCAATCAGCGGCACCTGATGCTCACGCAACAGCTCGACCAGCGCCTGCTTTTTGGCTTCGGGCATGGTCGCGCCAATCGGGTTTTGAAAACTGGTCATGCTCCACACGGCCTTGATGGTGTGCCGTTCGAGGGTATGGGCCAGTGCGTCGAGGTCCATGCCGTCACGCGGGTGCACCGGGATTTCCACGGCCTTGAGCTTGAGCCGCTCCAGCACTTGCAGGCAGGCGTAAAAGGCCGGGGCTTCAATGGCCACCAGGTCGCCGGGTTCGGTCACTGCTTGCAGGCACAGGTTCAAGGCTTCCAGCGCGCCGTTGGTGATCAGCAATTCCTCCATGGGCAGCATCAGGCCGCCGACCATATAACGCAGGGCGATCTGGCGACGTAATTGCGGGTTGCCCGGCGACATGTCGGTGACCACCATGCGCGGGTCCATTTCGCGGCTGGCGGTGGCCATGGAGCGGGCCAGACGTTGCAGCGGAAACAGCATCGGGCTGGGGAAGGCTGAGCCGAACGGTACGGTGTTCGGGTCTTTGATGGAGTCCAGCACCGAGAACACCAAATCACTCACATCGACCTGGGTGGACTCGGTGGGGTGGCTGCTGACTTCCGGCTCGGAAAACGGGCTGGGCGCGTGAGTGTTGACGAAATACCCCGAGCGCGGCTTGGCGCGAATCAGTCCACGGCGTTCGAGCAGGTAATAGGCCTGGAATACCGTAGACGGGCTCACGCCGTAGGTCTGGCTGGCATAGCGCACCGAGGGCACGCGCTGGCCGGGGCCGAGCACGCCTGCGCGGATCAGTTCAGCAATATCGTCAGCAAATTTTTCGTAGCGTTTCATGAACTAAAGCTCAGCTAATCCTGTGGGAGCGGGCTTGCTCGCGATGTTAACGACGCGGTATGCCGGAATGACCGGTCGATGCTATCGCGAGCAAGCCCGCTCCCACAGGAGAATGTGTGATTTAACGATTTATCGGTGCAACAAACCGGCTTTGGGCCACGCTGCGCACACCGGGGTCTGCGGTGTCTGTGACCACGAACTCAAGGGTCTGGGAGCTGCTTTTTGGTCGTTCGGCCAGTAACGCGACGGACACGGGCACTTCAGCAATTTCGCCAGGGGCCAGGGTTAGCTCGGTCTTGCCGTTTAACTGGAAGTCGTCGCCCTGTTGCAGCGCCACCCGGTAGTGCTGTGGCTGCTGGGTTTTGTTAATGATCTTGAGGCTGTAAATGTTCTCGATCTGGCCCAGGCTGTTCTCGCGGAACAGGCCCCGGTCCTTGATGACATCCAGTGACACCATCGACCGTTGGTTCAAGGCAATGACCAAGGCGCCGATCATGACCACCAGCACCGCAGCGTAGCCAATCAGCCGCGGTCGCAGCAGCTGAGTTTTGCCGCCCTGCAATTCATGTTCAGAGGTATAACGCACCAGGCCGCGGGCATAACCCATTTTGTCCATCACCGAATCACAGGCATCGACACAGGCGGCGCAGCCAATGCACTCCATCTGCAAGCCGTCCCGGATGTCGATCCCGGTCGGGCACACTTGCACGCACATCGTGCAATCAATGCAATCGCCGAGCCCGGGCTGCGCCGGTTCAACCCCGCGTTTGCGCGGGCCACGGCTCTCGCCACGGCTGGCGTCATAGGCAATCGCCAGGGTGTCTTTGTCAAACATCACGCTCTGAAAGCGTGCATATGGGCACATGTGCATGCACACCGCTTCACGCAACCAGCCGGCGCTGAGGTAGGTGGCACCGCTAAAAAACACCACCCAGAACAAACTGATGCCGGCTATCTCCAGGGTCAGCAACTCGGCGGCCAGTGGCCGGATGGGGGTGAAATAGCCGACGAAGGTCAGCGCGGTCATCACACTGATCGCCAGCCACAACGCGTGCTTGGCCGTACGCCGGGCAATTTTGTTGATGCGCCAGGACGCGGCCTGCAGTCTGATGCGTTGGTTTCGATCGCCTTCAGTGACTTTTTCACACCACATAAACAGCCATGTCCAGATGCTTTGCGGGCAGGTGTAGCCGCACCACACCCGTCCCGCAAACACCGTGATCGCAAACAGGCCAAAGGCCGCGATGATCAACAGCGCCGACAGCAAGATGAAATCCTGCGGCCAGAACGTCGCGCCGAAAATATGGAACTTGCTCTCGGACAAGTCCCAAAGCACCGCCTGACGGCCATCCCAATGCAACCAGACCGTGCCGAAAAACAGTAAAAACAAAAAGCCGCTGCCCGCGATTCGAATCGAACGGAACAGCCCGGTAAAACTGCGGGTGTGGATCTGTGCGTCGGCAGGCTTGTTTTTTCTCGGTGCAGCGTGGCCAGGCGACGCTGCAACAGGTTCAAGTCTCTGCACGGGAATGTGTCTGCTCATGGTCTTTCGCTCATCAGCCTCCATCAGGCCAAGGCACTATCCCTCGCAAACTGTTTGCATAACAGGCTCAGCTGGCTGATTAAAAAGCAGATCAGAGAGGTTTTTTGGCAGGCTGCGACACTCTACCGCAGCTGGGTCAGGTCCCGATTTGCATGACGTGTACGGGCATGGCGCTTGTCAGATGAACTGATCTTGATCAAGTGCACTGAAGCCCCCGATCAACGGCACGGGCTTCAGGCTCCGCCCAATGGTTTGAACTTTAACCCTGGCGTTGCGCTCGTAACCCTGCACGCAGTATGGGTATAAGAGTTGCAAGTGTTTTGCCATGACACCGCTGGCGCGAGGTGTTATCCAACGCAGGTCGAGCGCCGGGCGATACAGATACGCCAACCACGACTAGGCTAGGAACTGACTGCGAGTTGTAGGTACAGCTCAGGGGATGGTTCGGCGGCATGCAGCGTCATGCGTAACCTTTAGCGTACGGAGAGCAGCATGAGTTCGAGTGGGCAGGCAGGTGGGGGTAAGGACGCGCTGTTACCCGAGATTGCGGACATTCAAGCACTGGTCCGGGCCGAGCATCCGGACCCGTTTTCAGTCTTGGGCCCGCATGCGGATGGCAAAGGCGGTCAGTTAATTCGGGCGTTTCTGCCTGGAGCGGTGAGTGTTCAGGTGCTGGCGCGCGAGGGGCAAGCGCTGCTGGGCAGTCTTGAGCAGGCTCAAACCCCAGGCTTGTTTGTGGGGCATTTTGTGCAGGCGCAGGCGTATCTGTTGCAGGTCGATTGGGGCGATGTTCAGCAAATTAGCGAAGATCCCTACAGTTTTGGCCCGCTGCTGGGTGAGATGGATCTGTATTTGTTCGCAGAAGGCAATCATCGTGATTTGAGCCATTGCCTGGGAGCGCAGTTGACCCACGTTGACGGGGTGCCAGGCGTGCGTTTCGCGGTGTGGGCGCCGAATGCGCGGCGGGTGTCGGTGGTTGGTGATTTCAACGGCTGGGACGGACGCCGTCACCCGATGCGCTTGCGCCATCCGAGCGGGGTGTGGGAGCTGTTTGTGCCACGTTTGCTGGCCGGTGAAGCGTACAAGTACGAAATACTGGGGGCGCAAGGGATTCTGCCGTTAAAGGCCGATCCCATGGCGCTGCAGACTCAGTTGCCGCCGCTCACCGCGTCCATCGTGGCGGCGCCCTTGAACATTGACTGGCAGGACGCTGACTGGATGCACGCCCGTGCGCAGCATCAGCGTACTGATGCTGCGTTGTCTATATATGAGCTGCACGTGGGCTCGTGGCAGTGTGAAGTCGATGACGTGGGGGATGTGTCGCGTCAGTACGGCTGGCGCGAGTTGGCCGAGCGCTTGATCCCTTACGTGCAGCAACTGGGTTTTACCCATATTGAACTGATGCCGATCATGGAACATCCGTTTGGCGGGTCGTGGGGTTATCAGCCGCTGTCGCAGTTCGCCCCCAGCGCCCGGTACGGCTCGCCAGAAGACTTCGGTGCTTTTGTGAATGCCTGCCACGTGGCCGGGATCGGGGTGATTCTGGATTGGGTGCCCGCGCACTTCCCCAATGACACCCACGGTCTGGCACAGTTTGACGGCACCGCGCTGTATGAATATGCCGACCCGCGAGAAGGCTTCCATCAAGACTGGAACACCTTGATCTACAACCTGGGCCGCACTGAAGTGCACGGTTTTATGCTGGCTTCGGCCTTGCACTGGCTCAAGCACTATCACGTTGACGGTTTGCGGGTCGATGCGGTGGCCTCGATGCTGTACCGCGACTATTCGCGCAAGGCCGGCGAGTGGGTGCCGAATATTCACGGCGGCCGGGAAAACCTCGAAGCGATCGACTTTTTGCGCCACCTCAACGACGTGGTCGCGCTGGAAGTCCCCGGTGCGCTGGTCATTGCCGAAGAGTCAACGGCCTGGCCCGGCGTTACCCAAGGGACCGAGCAGGGCGGCCTGGGCTTCTCGTACAAATGGAACATGGGCTGGATGCATGACTCGCTGCATTACATCCAGCAAGACCCGGTGTACCGCGCCCACCACCACAACGAGTTGAGCTTTGGCCTGGTGTACGCCTGGCACGAGCATTTCATCCTGCCGATTTCCCACGACGAAGTGGTACACGGCAAGCACTCATTGATCGACAAAATGCCCGGCGACCGCTGGCAAAAGTTCGCCAACCTGCGGGCTTACTTGAGCTTTATGTGGGCGCATCCGGGCAAAAAGCTGCTGTTTATGGGCTGCGAGTTCGGCCAGTGGCGCGAGTGGAACCATGATCAGCAACTGGACTGGTACTTGCTGCAATACCCTGAGCACCGGGGTGTGCAGAAACTGGTCAGTGACCTCAACCAGCTGTACCGCGAAGAACCGGCGCTGCATGAGCAGGACGACGTGCCGCAGGGGTTTCAATGGTTGATTGGTGATGATGCGACCAACAGCGTCTTCGCCTGGTTGCGCTGGAGCAAAGCCGGCAAGCCGGTGCTGGTCGTCGCCAACTTCACCCCCGTACCCCGTGAAGCCTACCGTGTGGGCGTGCCCGAGGCCGGGACCTGGCACGAGATTATCAACAGCGACGCCGGGGTCTATTCGGGGTCCAACTACGGCAATGGCGGTGGCGTGAGCACAGACCCGCAACCGAGCCACGGCCAGGAAGTGTCACTGGCCCTGAACCTGCCGCCGTTGGGGGTGTTGATACTGCGGGCTGAGTAAAAACTCGCGTTGCTCTCTGTAGGAGCGAGCTTGCCTCGCGATCTTTTGATCGTTAAAAGATCGCGAGGGTAGGTCCCGGTTTACAAATGCACTTCAACCGCCAGCGGCAAATGGTCCGACAGGTGCGTCCAGGGCTTGTTGCCCAGAATGATGGGCTCATGCCCGGTGGCATTGCGCAGGTAGATCCGGTCAAGCCTCAACAAAGGCCAGCGTGCCGGATAGGTTTTGGCCAATTGCCCGTGATGGCGCTCAAATACTTCATGCAGATCATCACGCTGCGAGAGGGCGGCATTGCCTTGCAGCTTCCAGTCATTGAAATCACCGGCAATGATCACCGGCTCATGGGGCGGCAAGGACTTGAGCAGTTGGTGAAGCAGTACGATTTGTAGCTGGCGATGGCTTTCGAGCAAGCTCAAATGCACGCAGATGGCATGCACGTTTTCATGCCCCGGTACGTCCAGTACACAATGCAGCAAGCCGCGCCGCTCAGGGCCGGTGATTGAAACGTCGAGGTTGCGCGACGATTTGATCGGGTATTTGGACAGCAGTGCATTGCCGTGATGCCCGTTCGGGTACACCGCATTGCGGCCGTAGGCAAAGTCGGTCCACATGCTGTCGGCGAGAAATTCGTACTGCGAGGTTTTCGGCCACTCTTCATAGCGCGAGGCATGTTTCTCATGCTCACCGAGCACTTCTTGCAAAAACACCAGGTCCGCTGATGTGCTGCGCACCGCTTCGCGCAGCTCAGGCAGGATGAAGCGGCGGTTGAACGCGGTGAAGCCCTTGTGGGTGTTGACGGTCAGTACTTTGATTCGGTGCACGGCAGGCTCGGGTACCGAGGCTATGGGCGCCCGAGTGTTGCCGACTACATCAATGGTCATGGTCGCTCCTGTCCTTTTAGGCGGCATGCCGCATGTCAATCACAGGGTTATAGCTTAAGGAATGGGGACGTGACTGATGTTTATCAAGCTTTGCGTGATTAGCCACGCACGTGTCTGGCACGGGCGTGGCTGACGGTTTTTAAGACGCCTTGGCGTGTTGCAGTTCAAGCAGCACCAATGAGCGGCCGGTCACGCTGTAGGGCGTGTTGAATGCCAGGGCGGGCGAGCTTTTGAGTTCTGGGTCGGTGGTGTCGAGCTTGCACACCCAACTGCCCCCATGGTCGACTCCGGGCAAGTTGAAGTCCAGGGTGTCGTGGCCCGCATTGACGATGATCAGCAAGGTGGCATCGGCCCCGGATTTCTGTACGCCGGAGATTTGTGTGCGGCCATCGAGCAGCATGCCCAGGCAACGGTTTTGCGCGTCTTCCCAGTCTTGGGTGGTCATCTCATTACCCGCCGGGGTGAGCCAGGTGACGTCCTTGACCCCGGGCTGTTCGCTGCTATGACCCACCAGAAACACCCCGCGGCGCAAGATCGGGTAGTGCAGGCGCAGCTTGATCAGGCGTTTGACAAAGGCCAGCAGCGTTTTGGCGGGCTCGTCCAGTTCCCAGTTGACCCAGCCGATTTCGCTGTCCTGGCAATACGCATTGTTGTTGCCGTGCTGGGTGCGGGCGAACTCGTCACCGGCCACCAGCATGGGCGTGCCCTGGGCCAGCAACAAAGTGGCCATGAAGTTGCGCATCTGACGCTGGCGCAGCGTGTTGATCTCGGGGTCGTCGGTGGGGCCTTCGACACCGTGGTTCCATGACAGGTTGTTGTTGCTGCCGTCCTGGTTGTTTTCGTCGTTGGCTTCGTTGTGCTTGTCGTTGTACGACACCAGATCGTTAAGGGTGAAGCCGTCGTGGGCGGTAATAAAGTTGACGGACGTATAAGGGCGGCGCCCGCGTCGGTTGAACAGGTCGGCGGAAGCGGTCATGCGCCCGGCAAACTCGGCCAGTTGCCCTTCATCGCCTTTCCAGAACGCCCGCACATTGTCGCGAAAACGGTCATTCCACTCAGCCCAGCCGGGCGGGAAACCACCGACCTGATAGCCGCCGGGGCCGCAGTCCCAAGGCTCGGCAATCAGCTTGACCTGACGCAGCAGCGGGTCCTGGCGGCAGGCCACCAGAAAGCTGTGGCGCTCATCAAAACCATCGTGATAGCGGCCCAGAATGGTCGCCAGATCGAACCGGAAGCCATCGACGTGCATCTCGCCGGCCCAGTAGCGCAGCGAGTCGGTGACCATCTGCAAGACGCACGGGTGGCTCAGGTCGAGGGTGTTGCCGGTGCCCGAATCGTTGATGTAGAAGCGCTTGTCATCGGGCATCAGCCGATAATAGGAGGCGTTGTCGATGCCGCGCATGGACAGGGTCGGGCCTTGTTCATTGCCCTCAGCGGTGTGGTTGTAAACCACGTCCAGAATCACTTCCAGCCCGGCCTCATGCAGGTGCGCGACCATTTCCTTGAACTCGGCAATTTTGCCGCTGGCCAGGTAGCGCGGGTCGGGCGCGAAAAAGCTCAGGGTGTTGTAGCCCCAGTAGTTGGTCATGCCTTTTTGCAGCAGGTGCTGATCATTGACGAAGCCGTGGATCGGCAGCAGCTCGACACTGGTCACGCCCAGGTTGCGAATGTGCTTGATCACCTCATCGACCATCAGCCCGGCAAAGGTCCCGCGCACCGCCTCGGGCACCGCCGGGTGGCGCATGCTGATCCCGCGCACATGGGTTTCGTAAAAGATCGTGCGTTCCCACGGCACGCTGATGCGGTGGTCATGGCCCCAGGTGTGGGCCGGGTCGATGACTTTGCACTTGGGCACAAAAGGGGCGCTGTCGCGCTCGTCAAAACTCAGGTCTGCATCCGGGTGGCCAATGGTGTAGCCAAACAGCGCCTCGGACCATTTGAGTTCGCCCACCAATTGCTTGGCATAGGGGTCGATGAGCAATTTATGGTGGTTGAAACGGTGGCCGTTTTCGGGGTCGTACGGGCCGTAAACACGATAGCCGTAGACCTGCCCCGGGTGTGCATCGGGCAGGTAGCCATGGAAGGTTTCGTCGGTGTATTCGGGCAGTTCGATGCGTTCCAGTTCGACTTCACCCGCAGCGTCGAACAGACACAGTTCAACTTTGGTGGCGTTGGCGGAAAACAGCGCGAAATTGACCCCCAGTCCATCCCAGGTTGCCCCCAGCGGGAAGGGCAGACCTTCTCGAATGCGTGAGGGCTGCGGTGCTGCTGACGTGCTCGTGCTCATGGTCGCTCCTTGATAAGTGCCGGTGCTCAGGCGTTTCTCAACGCCGTGCATAGTCCATCGCGTTCACTGCCGATGGCTTCAAGACCCCGCAGGTTTACGTGGTGCCCGCGGCTTTTTCTCGGCAGGGGGTTTGGGCTTGGCTGGCGCTTTGGGTTTGCCCGCTTTCGGCGCCGGTTTAGTCGGTGCCAACGCTTCGGCCTGGGCCAGCTTGCGGGCCATTTCCCAGTGCCGATCATGCTGGCCATCAGGCCTGCCTTCGGACTCCCAGATCTGGTAGGCAAACTCACGGATACGCTTATCGTCGTGACTCATGGCAATGGCTCCTCGGGTTATCGGTCTCGTTCATGGGCCTGCAAACGTGCGCAGGCGAGTAACTCGAAGCGCCGCGTTGCATCCAGGGTGTCCAGCAGGGTGTTGCAATCTGCCGGCAAGCGGCGGCACCAGTTGGGGTGGCCGCTGACGGTGCCGGGCAGGTTGGCCTGTTCTTCCAGGCCTAATGCATCTTCGATGGGCAGCAGTACCAGTGGTGCGCGGGTGTGGCCGAGAAAACGGATACTCGCGTCCAGCGTGGGGGCGTTGCCCAGGGTTTCTTCCTGAAAATTCTGCGGGTCCTGGCGCAATGCACGGTCCAGCCCTTCGCATTCACGCTGGCGGTTGCGCCGCCAGTCATTGGCGGTGACCGGATCGATCAGATTAAGGCGCTCGTTCCAGTCAATGTCGCGGCCTTGCAGCCAGCCGTTGAGCGTTGGCAGGTCATGGGTGCTGGTGGTGGCGAGGGCGTCATCCGGCCAGGCCAGGATGGGCTTGAAGTGCGCGCCGTAGTCCTGCTCGAACAACAACACGCGCATGCCGAGAATGGCCCGCTCGCTGAGCTTTTCACGCAGGCCTTCAGGGACCGTACCCAAGTCTTCACCCAAGACGATGGCTTGATGGCGCACCGACTCCAGGGCGACCAGACGCAGCAGGTCATCCACCGGGTAATACAAATAAGCGCCCTGATCGGGCGAGGCGCCCAGCGGGATGACCCACAAGCGTTGCAGCCCCAGTACATGGTCAATGCGCAGACCACCGGCATGGGCAAAGTTGGCGCGCAGCATTTCGATAAAGGCGCGGAAGCCGCTGCGTTTCAGGCCCTCAGGGGAGAAGGCCGAGATACCCCAGCCTTGCCCTGCGCGGTTGAGCAAGTCGGGCGGGGCGCCCACCGTCAATTGCGCCAGCAGTTCATCCTGACGGCACCAGGCCTGGCTCCCCGCACCGTCGGCGCCCACCGCCAGATCGGCGATCAAACCAATGGCCATGCCGCTGGCCCGCGCCGTGGCTTGTGCGCGGTCGAGGGTTTGCGCGATCAGCCACTGGCAGAACGCGTAGTAGGTGATGAGGTGCTGGTGTTCTTCGGCAAAGCGCAGCAGGGCCGGGCTGTCCGGGTTGCGTAACTGCTCGGGCCAGTCGCGCCAGTCGAGGCTGCGCTGTTCGGCGGCGCTGACCGCTTGCAAGGCCTCGAAGCGGCAATGGTTCTCCAGTGCTTCGCCGCCGATGTCGCGAAAGCGCTGAAAATCACTGAGCAGTGGCGAGTCTTCAGTGATGAAGTCTTCGTAGAGCTGGCGCAGCAACCTCTGTTTGGCGTGGGTCGCCGCAGGCCAGTCGATCAGCGGCAACTGCTCAAGGCGCTCCAGTTCGTCTTTTAGCCCTGTGGCTTCAATCGCCCGGTCGACGGCATCGCCGCCCAGAATGATCGCGGGTGTTGCGTACAGGCAGTTGAGAAACAGACGGCTGGAGGGCGAGTACGGGCTGTAGTGTTTCGGCGCACTGCTGAACATGGCATGCAGCGGGCTGATGGCCAGTGCGTCGGCACCCCGTTCGCCGGCGGCCTGGAGCAGCACTTCAAGCGCCCGGGTATCGCCAAAGCCGCCATCACCGGTGCGGCGCAATGAATACAGCTGCACGCTCAAGCCCCAGGTTCTGGGCGTTGTCTGTTGCAGGGCATCGGCAATGCTGAAGCATTTGGCCGGTGCCACGGCCAGGGTAAAAAGCTGCTCCTCGACCTGCACCCGGTGATACCCGACAGGAATCATGCCCGGCAGCATGGCGTCGGCATCCAGCTGGATGGGCAATGAGCCGCCGTTTTCCAGGTACACCGTGCAATGGCTGTGGGCGTGGAAATACCGCGACAGGTCCAATGCCTTGCCCACGTCAGCGGTGAGCAAGGGCGGCAAGCGTTTGTTTTGTTGCTCCAACTGCAAGTTGAGCAAGCTGGTTTCAATGGCCTCAGGGCTGTCGGCTGGCAGCCCCAAACCGGCCAGAATGGCTTCCAGCACCGGTTGCGTAACCCTTTGCGGTTGGCCGTTGGCATCAATCCAGTCAACGGCCAGTCCGGCTCGGCCGGCGAGTATTTCCAATTGCGCTTCGCTCATTGGCGGGCTCCCTTGAAGGCTGGCGAGTGGCTATCGAACGTAGAGCAAATCAGGCTGCTGCGGTGTTAAAACTTGCTGGTACGCACCATGGACTGCGCCACTAGGCGCTCATAAAGCTCTGCGTAGGGCTCCACGGCTTTGCACCAATTGAACGGTGCCGCCATTGCACGGCAGCGCATGGCGTTCATCAGCTCGGGGTAGGCGAAGACCTTGAAGGCGCGGGTCAGGGCCTCGGTGTAGCTTTCGACGGTGGACTCATCGAATAAAAAGCCGGTGACGCCATTTTCAATGGTGTCGGCCAAACCGCCGGTATTGCGCGCCACCGGCAGCGAACCAAAGCGTTGCGCGTACATCTGGCTCAGGCCGCAAGGCTCATAGCGCGAGGGCATCAATAAAAAGTCACTGCCGGCGAACATGCGTCGGGCGTCAGCCTCGTTGAAGCCAATGCGCACGCCGATTTGCCCTGGAAAGCGCAGCCCCAGTTCACGCATGGCCTGTTCTTCTTCGGGCTCGCCGCGACCAATGATGCAGATCTGCCCGCCCGAGGCGACGATGAAATCGGCCACTGCTTCAGTCAGGTCCAGGCCCTTTTGATAGACCAGCCGCGACACCACGGCGAACAAAGGCCCGGCAGACGGTTGCAGGCCAAACAATTCACGCACGTAAGCGGTATTGACCGCCCGGCCTTCCCAGTCACCGATGCTGAACGGCGCGACCAGGTGCGGATCGGTCGAGGCTTCCCACGTGTCATCGATGCCGTTAGGGATGCCGCTGAGCAACCCTTGCTGGGTTTTGCTGGCCAAAAAGCCATCCAGCCCGCAGCCAAAGGCCGGGGTGGTGATTTCCTGGGCATAGGTCGCGCTGACGGTGGTGATGTGGCTGGCATACGCCATGCCCGCCTTGAGATACGACAGCTTGCCGTAAAACTCCATGCCGTCCTGTTGCAGGGCATGGGGCGGAATGCCCAATTCCGGGCAGCAGGCGCGGCTGAATACACCCTGGTAGGCCAGGTTATGAATGGTAAACAGCGTGGGCGTGCGTTGGCCGCGCCAGTGCATATAAGCCGGGGCCAGGCCGGCTGGCCAATCGTGGGCATGCACCAAATCGGGCTGCCAGTGGATCTGCGCCAGGTTGGCGGCGATATCAGCGGCGGCCAGGCCCAGGCGGGCAAACCGGATGTGGTTGTCGGGCCAGTCACGGCCATTATTGGCGCCGTAGGGCGTGCCCTCGCGCTCGTACAGTTCCGGGCAAATCAGCACATAAATGACCAAACCGTCTGCGAGGTCCATACGCCCGATTTTGCACGGTGGTAGCGCGGCATGGCCGCCGAGTTCTCCAATAATGTGGATCGGGTTATCGCTGTGCAGCACTTGCCGATAGCCGGGGATCAACACCCGCACATCGTGCAAATGGCGCATGGCCCGGGGCAGAGCGGCTGATACATCGCCCAGGCCACCGGTTTTGACCAGGTCTGCCAGTTCGGAGGTCACGAACAGGACTTTCTTTTTATTGGGATTGGTATTCACCACTGGCGGTACAGCTTTACCCGCAGGTGCCAACCCGGAGAGCGTGATCGAAGACGCCGCTGGCGGATTTAGCCGTTCGTCTTGATGTGGAGCAGCAGCACTGATCATGACTCTCTCCCGTTGTACTTATTTGAGCTGCTATCGGCCTTAAGGCCAGTCAGCCTCCACGTTCAGATTGATAAAGGTCACCTTGGCCAAAGGCGTAGAAGGTGAAAAAAGTGCTGCAAGGAATGCACCAAGCAGGCAGCCCTGTATCAGGTTGACCTGTCAGAGGGGTAGAAGGTTCGCTTTGTTTAAAACGACGTTGCGTGTCGTATACACGACAGCGATGAGTGTAGGAGAGATGCCGCAAGGGGCTAGGCGAGATTGCAAGAATATTGGGTAACGAGGAATTTTCAGACAAACAGCAGGAGCGAGCTTTAGAGCTCAAAAGACCGCGCTCGCTCCTGCTGTCTTATGCGGGGGTTAAGGGTATTCGGCAACCACTTCATCACGGCCGTCGTTGCGCAAGCCAATCACCTGGAAAGCGTCTTTGCGGTCGCCCATTTCCATGCCCGGCGAGCCCATTGGCATGCCCGGAACCGCAATGCCTTTCAAATCATGACGCTTGCTCAGGGCAATCACCTGCTCGGCCGGCACGTGACCTTCAACGAATTTACCGTTGATCACCCCGGTGTGGCACGAAGCCAGCCGTGGTTGTACACCGAGCTCTTGTTTGACGCGGCTCATGTCGTCTTCAACATGGTCATTGACCTTGATGCCATTGGCTTGCAGGTGCGAGATCCAGGCCTTGCAGCAACCGCAGTTGGCATCGCGGTGTACGTCCATGGTCAGTTGTTCAGCAGCGTTGGCGAATGACGTAATAAAGAGTGTAGAGAGCGCAAAAATACGTAACGGGTTCTTCATTGATGACCTCTTGATGAAATAACTCAGCCTGGACTGCGCGGGCTGTCAGGCAACTGATGTTCAGATGACAGTTTTGTCAGGTGCCGACACTTTAGGCACAAACACGCTGATGTAACATGCCCACTCACTTTTCTGACGTGAACTGCTTATGGCTCTTGCTGCCCCGCCTGATTTGTCTGACCCCGCCGTGCCGGTACAGCCGCTGGCGCGCACCTACCCGCGCGGTTTGTACATTGAGCCGCATCAGCATGAATGGGGCCAGTTGTTGTATGCCATGAGCGGCGTGATGTGGGTGGATACCCCGGATGAAGCCTTGGCCGTGCCGCCGCAGCGGGCGGTATGGCTGCCACCGGGCGTGCCCCACGGGATTCGCGTGGTGTCGGATTTACAGATGCGCAATCTGTATTTGCCCCAAGTCACGGCGCGCACGCTCGACAGTCATGTGCAAGTGCTGGAAGTCGGGCGGCTGCTGCGCGAATTGATCATCAAACTGGTGGATCAGCCCGATGCGCCACCGGCCTACACGGATGCGTTGCTCAATCTGACCTTGCTTGAGCTGCAGCGCGCCCGGCGCACGCTGCTCAAGGTGCCGATGCCTGACGCTGCGGATCGGCGGCTGCTCAATCTGTGCCAATCGGTGATGGCCAACCCCACGCTGGACATCGCCTTTGAACAACATGCCGACCATGCCGGGGCCAGCGTGCGTACTTTGGCGCGGTTGTTTCAGACGGAGTTGGGGATGGGCTTTGCGCAATGGCGGCGCCAGGTGCAGTTGGCCACGGCGGCGGCGGAGCTGATCCAGGGTGTGTCGGTGAGCCAGATCGCCCGTTCGCTGGGGTATTCACCGAGCAGCTTCAGCGACATGTTCCGCCGCGAGCTGGGTGTTACGCCGTCTTTATATGGGCAGGGCCAGCTGCCAGACGCTTGAATCTGGCCGACAGGCAGAAGGGTTTGACCGATTCTCGCAGTTTGCCGGTCATAGACTCATGGCCATCTCACTGACCTGGAGGCTAGAACATGAAGGCGCTGCAATTTTCCACAACCGGTGATCTGGCCGCCTTGCAGGTGGTCGACGTGCCCACCCCGACGCCAACTGCTGACCAGGTGCTGGTGCAGGTCAAGGCCGCGGGCTTGAACCCCAGTGATGTAAAGAACGTACTGGGGCGTTTTCCTTACACCACCTTGCCGCGGATTCCGGGGCGCGATTTTGCCGGTGTCGTCGTAGAGGGGCCCAAAGAACTGCTTGGACAAGCGGTCTGGGGCACCGGCAAGGACCTGGGGTTTAACCGTGACGGTTCCCACGCTGAGTATTTGACCCTGCCCGCCAGTGGCGTCGCGCACCAACCTGAGGCATTGAACTTTGTACAGGCCGCCAGCATGGGCGTGCCTTACACCACGGCCTGGGATGCCTTGCAGCGCAGTGGCGTGGTGGCCGGTACACGTTTGCTGGTGATCGGCGCCAATGGCGCGGTGGGCTCGGCCACCTTGGGCCTGGCAAACGTGCTGGGCGCGCAGGTGTTGGCTGCCGTGCGTCGCCCTGAGCAGGCGCGCGTGCTGCGCGAGCAGGGTTATGAGGTGATCCTGCTCACGCAGCCCGAAGCATTGGCGG
The DNA here is from genome assembly GCF_009600525.1 of Pseudomonas sp. FSL R10-1350. NCBI lineage: Bacteria > Pseudomonadati > Pseudomonadota > Gammaproteobacteria > Pseudomonadales > Pseudomonadaceae > Pseudomonas > Pseudomonas sp. FSL R10-1350. Next base: position 58,079 of record NZ_WIVR01000020.1, on the reverse strand, counting down.
GCGAGGTCAATGCGGTGTTTGCCGGGGGCGCCGACGTGATTTTTGACACCACCGGTCACTGGCTGCCGGCCGCGGTGCCAGCGCTGGCGGTGTTTGGTCGGCTGGCCATTATTGCCGCGCCGCTGGACGGGCACGTGCAATTACCTGCGCTGGCGCTGTACCGCAAAGGCGGCTCACTGATTGGCGTCAACAGCCTGCTATATAGCAGCACCGAGTGCGCACGCATGCTCAATCAATTTGGCCAGTACTTCGATGAGGGCTTACTGCCCGCACCCCGCGACCTTGAACAAGCCCCACTGGTGCAAGGGCTGGCCAGCTACGCTGAAGTCAACGCCGGGGCGAGCACCAAAGTGGTGCTGATTCCATAAATAATCAATTTGTAGGAGCGAGCTTGCCTCGCGATCTTTTAAAGATCAAAAGATCGCGAGACAAGCTCGCTCCTACAAGGTTTACGGCTGGGTCTGACCCAAGCGCAAGCTGGCGCGGATCCCCTGGACTTCAGGCTCGTTGGCTTTGTATCCGTCAGCCGGACCCGCGTAGGAGAGGGCGTAAGCGCTTTGGCCCTGAGTCGCTGCGACCAGGGTCTGGGTGATCACATGGTTGCCGTTTTGGGTGATTTTGCAGGTGGTCTCAAGCGCTTTCAGGCCGCCCAAGGTGCTGGGGTGGATTTTGTTACAGGCACTCTGATAACCCCCTTGCGCGAAGTTCTTCTGCAAGGTCTTGCGCATTTCCATCAACACCGCGTCCATGTTCACCTGATGCTCAGGCGCGAGGGTCGACTGGGTCAGCTCCATGACCATCTGCGGGTCACCATTGGCGTCGTTTTTCACCGCTCGCTGGCGTTGAACGGTAGTGTCGGCCTCGGCCGGCACGGCCTGGACGTCCCAGCCACCTGGCCAGGTGATCATTAAACTGTCGGCGTTGGCCGCAGGTAGCGACAGGGCCAGCAACAGTCCGGCAAATGCGGTGTAACGGTGACAAACAGTCATGGGCAACAGGCCTTGAGCGCAGGTTTCGAAAGGCTATAGTGTATCAATTGGTGTCAAAGTCTTGCTTTAGTGTGATCAATCATTTTCACCATTCCTCAGCTAAACCTTTGCTTCTTATGTCTAATCCCGGACAATCGCGGCCCTCTTATGGCTGGGGCGTGGTCAGTAAGGTGTGTTTTGTCCGCCCCGGCTGCGTGGTAACGACCGGCTAGCGGAGATTTGACCGGATGAATGACCAGGCTAACAGCGTCGATGAACGCTTTGACGACGCTACACCTGCGACCCTCAGTCGCTGGAACCGCCACGATACTACCTGGATGCTGGGCCTGTTTGGCACGGCCATTGGCGCAGGTACTTTGTTTTTGCCCATCAACGCAGGCATCGGTGGCTTCTGGCCGCTGTTGATCCTGGCGCTGCTGGCATTCCCCATGACGTTTTATGCGCATCGCGGCCTGACCCGTTTTGTACTGTCCGGTCGTGAAGGCTCAGACATCACTGACGTGGTGGAAGAACACTTCGGCCTGACAGCCGGGGCGTTGATCACGCTGCTGTACTTTCTGGCGATTTTCCCGATTCTGCTGATCTACAGCGTGGCGCTGACCAACACGGTCGGCAGCTTCATGCTCAATCAGTTGCACATCACGCCACCGCCCCGGGTCATTTTGTCGTTGGTGCTGATCCTCGGCTTGCTGACGGTGGTGCGCTGCGGCGAACAAGTGATCGTCAAGGCCATGAGCATGATGGTTTACCCGTTCATTGCCGCGCTGCTGTTTCTGGCAGTGTTTTTGATCCCGCACTGGAACGGCGGCATTCTGGCCACGGCCAGCACCCTGCCGGAGCCATCGGCCTTGCTGCACACCCTGTGGCTGGCGATTCCGGTAATGGTGTTCTCGTTTAACCACTCACCGATCATTTCGGCTTTTTCCGTTGATCAAAAGCGCCGCTATGGCGCCAGCGCGGATGAGCGCAGCTCGCAGATCCTGTCGCGTGCGCACCTGCTGATGGTGGTGATGGTGCTGTTCTTCGTGTTCAGTTGCGTGCTCACGCTGTCCCCTGAACAACTGGCCGAAGCCAAGGCGCAGAACCTGTCGATCCTGTCGTACCTGGCCAACCACTTCAGCAACCCGACCATCGCCTTTGCCGCGCCGCTGATTGCGTTTGTGGCGATTGCCAAGTCCTTCCTGGGGCACTACATCGGTGCCAATGAAGGCCTCAAAGGGCTGATCCTGAAGACCGGCAAGCGTCCTGCCGGCAAAACCCTGGAGCGCCTGACGGCAGCCTTCATGCTGCTGGTGTGCTGGGCGGTTGCGACCCTCAACCCAAGCATTTTGCGCATGATCGAAAGCTTTGGCGGCCCGGTGATTGCGGCGATCCTGTTCCTGATGCCGATGTACGCGATTCGTCGTGTGCCGAGCATGCGTCAGCACGCGGGCAAAATCTCCAACGTGTTTGTCACCGTGGTCGGCCTGGTGGCGATTTCGTCGCTGGTCTACTCGCTGATCCCTTGATCCAGGGCCTGTCGCTGCCGTTCTGCGCAGCGACAGGCCACTGATTGATCGTCTCTTGTCGTGCAACGCTTGAGTCTGGGCTGCACTCTGAATACTATTGCGACAAATTCCTATTCGCATTTTATTTTCAGCGTGCATCGAGGGCTCTTGTGTTGTCATCACCGTCCAACTCATCGCTGCTGCACACCGACGTTCGCAATCTGTATAGCGACCATCACCACTGGCTGGTGAATTGGCTGCGACGGCGGCTGCGCAATGCCGAGAATGCGGACGACATGGCACAGGACACTTTCCTTTATGTACTCGGCAAACCGGAGCAGGTCGCGCAGTTGCGTGAACCGCGCGCCTGGCTGAGCAGCATTGCCAAAGGCTTGATAATTGACCGTTATCGTCGTCAGCAGGTGGAGCAGGCGTATTTGCAGGCGCTTGCACACGTGCCTGAACAGGACATGCCGTCACCGGAAGAACGCTTGATCCTGCTGGAAACCCTGACCCGTATCGATGCCTTGCTCGATGGCCTGAAACCCAACGTACGCACTGCCTTTTTGCTGTCGCGGCTCGAAGGCTTGGGCTATCAGGCGATTGCCGAGCGGTTGGAGGTGAGCGTGAGTTCGGTCGAGAAGTACATGGCGACGGCGATTCGTCATTGCTTCCTGGCGCGTGCGGCCCTGTGAGCGGGGGCAACGGCGCCATGTCGGGTTCTGTCGAGTTTTCATCCGAGGTGCTGGATGCGGCTATCAATTGGCTGGTGAAAACCCAGTCCGGGGCTGCTGATCCGCAGGAGCATGCAGCCTGCCAGCAATGGCGCGCCGCGCATGTTAGCCATGAGGCGGCCTGGCAAGCCCTGCAAGTGACCGAGTCGACTTTTCGCCAGGCGTCAGCCTTGTCGGGGCGGGTGGCGCTGGATACCTTGAGTGGCAGCGGTCGGCTGCGCTCACGGCGCCAGGCGCTCAAGGTCCTGGGGCTGGGTGTGCTGGGCGCCGGGGCGGGAGGGCTTGTGTGGCAACAACAACCGTGGCGCACCTTTGGCGCTGACTATGCCACTGCCGTGGGCGAGCGCCGGGTGTTTAATCTGGCCGATGGCACACGCCTGCAACTCAACACCGACAGCGCTGCGGACGTTGTCTTCAATGAGCAACAGCGCTTGATTGTGTTGCGTGACGGCGAGGTTTTTATCCGTACCGGCAATGACCCTGACGCCTCGGCGGGGCGCCGACCGTTTTGGGTGCACACCCGTGAGGCGCGGTTACAGGCCATTGGCACCGCCTTTGATGTGCGCCAGGAATCTGGCCGTACCCGGCTAATGGTTGAAGAGGGCGTGGTGGCTATCCATCTGCCGGCGACGCAGCCGGTGTTGGTGCAGGCGGGCAAGGAATATGTGATCGATGGGCAATCGGCCCGTTTGCAAACCTCCTCGGCCTTGCACGTCAGCAGTTGGACGAGCGGGGCGCTGGTGGCGAAAAACATGCGCCTGGAAGACTTGGCGGCCGAACTGTCGCGTTATCGCCAGGGCTGGTTGTTGTGCGATCCCGCTGTCAGTGATTTGCGCGTGTCGGGGGTGTTTCAACTCGAGCACATCGACCAGGCATTGCAGGGCTTGAGCCAGACGCTGGCGGTGCGCATCGAGCGTAGAACGCGGTTCTGGACGCGGATTGTGGCGGTTTAGCCAAGATCAAAAGATCGAGAGGCAAGCTCGCGTACAGGTCAATACGAATAATTATCAAATTTCTTTGCGGGTTTTTTCGCGTCCTTCGACAACTAGGCATAAGACCTTTTAATTGCAGGAGCAAAACCCATGTCCGCTGCCGTTCAACCTCTTTTCTTGCCCGCGCGTAGCCGCTTGGCCATTGCCCTGCAGGCGGTCTTGCTGGGCGGTGCTGTGCTGGCAGCCGTGCAACCGTTTTCGATGACGGTGGCCGCATCGGTCAGTGCGCAACGCAGTTTCGATGTGCCGGCCAGTACGCTGGAAGACGCGCTTAACCGCTTTGCCCAGCAGGCGAATATTTCGCTGCCTTACGACCCGGCACTGGTACAGAACAAACAGGTGCCAGCGCTCAAGGGCCGTTTTGAGGTGCCGCAAGCGTTGCAGCAATTGCTCAAAGGCAGCGGCCTGACCGCCACCGAAGGGGCCAACGGGGTGTGGACGCTGTACCCGCTGACCTCTGGCAGCGCAGACGGCAAGTTACAACTACAGGCCACCAGTGTGACCGGCGTGGCATTGGGCGGGACAACCGAAGGCAGTAATTCCTACACCACGGGCGAAACCAGTACGGCAACCAAATTGCCCCTTTCCCTGCGTGAAACACCGCAGTCAGTCACGGTCATTACCCGTCAGCAAATGACCGATCAAGGGCTGGGCAGCATTGCCCAAGTGATGGAGCAAACGCCGGGCATTACCGTGATGCACGATGACAGCGAACGTTACAACTTCTATTCCCGCGGTTTCACCCTGGATAACTTCCAGTACGACGGCGTACCGACCTCGGACTTCACTACCAATACCAACGGTCTAGGCATGCGCGACATGGCCATTTACGACCGGGTAGAAGTGGTGCGCGGTTCCACCGGTTTGATGAGCGGCGTGGGCAGCCCGTCGGGGGCGGTGAATCTGGTGCGCAAACGCCCGACCAAAGACTTCCAGGGCTATGTGTCGGGCAGCGGTGGCTCGTGGGACCGCTATCGCAGTGAACTGGACCTGTCGGGCCCCTTGACTGAAAACGGCGCGGTGCGCGGGCGCGTGGTGGCCGCCCATGAAGACGGACGCTCCTTTATCGACCGGTATTCGTCCATCAAAGATGTGTTCTATGGCATCGCTGAGGCTGATCTGACCGACGATACGACGCTGTATGCCGGTATCGACTATCAAAAAATCGACTCCAATGGTTCAAGCTTTGGCCAGTTGCCGCTGTATTACAGCGATGGCAGCCGAACCCACTTCAAGCGCTCCATGAACCCGGCGGCCAAGTGGGCGTATGCCGACAGTAAAAGCACCAAGTACTTCGCCGGGGTCGAGCAGCGTTTCGATAACGATTGGCTGTTGAAAGTCGAAGCCAGCCACTGGAAGGGCAACACCGACCAGTTGCAGGGCAATATCGTGGGCTGGGGACCGTTCCCGGACAAAACCACGGGTGAAGCGCAGTTTATGAGCGGCACCAAAACCTTCGAGATCAACACCGATACGCTGGACGCCTATGCCACCGGGCCCTTTGAGTTGTTGGGGCGCAGCCATGAATTGGTGCTGGGTGCCAATGTCAGTAATCGTCGCAACGACTACCTGGCCGAGAATGCTGACGACCTGACCATCAATTACCAAAACTGGAACAACGATGCGCCGCGTCCGGGCCCTGCTCAATTGAGCCAAGGCTTGAAACAGCGTTACAAGACCAAGGAATCGGCGCTCTATGGCGCCTTGCGCCTCAAGCCGACGGATGATTTGTCGGTCATCCTCGGTGCTCGCGTGGTGGACTACGACCGCAAAGGGACGATGACCTACAACGCTGCGCAAACGATCCCTACGCTGGATGATTCGAAAAAGACCGGCAAGCCGATTCCCTACGCGGGGATCGTCTACGACCTGAGCGCCAATCACTCGGTTTATGCCAGCTACACCGAGATTTTTACCCCGCAAAGCTATTTCGATCGCAACGATAAAGTGCTCGCCCCGATGACCGGTAAAAGCTACGAGGCGGGCTTGAAGTCGGAGTATTTCGACGGTGCATTGAATACCAGTTTTGCCGTGTTCCTGATCAAACAGAACAACTACGCCGAATACGATGGTGTGCGCGATAACGGCGAAGATGCCTACAAGGCCATCGACGGCACTAAAACCAAGGGCTTTGAGGCCGAGATTTCCGGTGAAGTGGCGCGCGGCTGGCAATTGCTGGCGGGCTACACCTACGCCCAACCCCGGGACAAGGACGGCAAACGCATCAACAGCAACCACCCCGAGCAGTTGTTCAAACTGGCCACCAGTTATCAACTGGACGGTGACCTCAAGGACCTGACCGTGGGCGGTAATGTGTCCTGGCAAGGTTCGACTTACAGTGAGCTGGACTCATCGATCAAAGCCGACGCCAAAGAAGGCAGTTTCGCGGTGGTGGGGTTGATGGCGCGTTATGACATCAGCCAAAACCTCAGCGCCACGGTCAACCTCAACAACGTCTTTGACCGCGAATACCTCAGCGGTTATGGCCTGTACTCGACCTACTACTATGGCGATCCGCGCAACCTGATGCTGGGGATGAAGTACAGCTTCTGACAAGGGTTTCATGTCGCAGCGGGGACGATTGGGCTATGGTTGGGCAACCATTCCAAGCGGAGCCAGACGATGAGCGACTCAACCCTTCATCATGCTGCGGCTGAGGGCTATGCCCAGGGCGCTGATACTTATGTTCGTGGGCGCCCTGATTACCCGCCCCAGGTCAGCGCCTGGCTGACTGACACCCTGGGCCTGCAGCCTGGCCAGACGGTACTCGAAGTGGGTGCCGGAACTGGCAAATTCACCCCGCGCCTGTTGCAGACCGGCGCACGGGTGATCGTGCTTGAGCCGGTCCAAGCCATGCTCGCCAAGCTGTCAAAGGCCCATCCTGAGGTCGAAGCCCATCAAGGCACCGTACAAGCCATTCCGTTGGCCGATGCCAGTGTCGACGTGGTGGTGTGCGCACAAGCCTTTCACTGGTTTGCCAACCATGAAGCCCTGGCCGAGATCCATCGCGTGCTTAAACCGGGCGGGCGCCTGGGGCTGATCTGGAATCTGCGTGATGCCAGCGTACCGTGGGTGGCGGAACTCGATGCGTTGGTCAATCAATGGGAGGCCGATGCGCCACGCTTTTACACCGGCGCCTGGCGTCAGGCGTTTCCGTATGACGGCCTTGGGTCGCTGCAAGAGCAACGGTTCATTCAGCCTCACAACGGGCCGGTCGAAGACGTGATTTTCAATCGCGTGCGTTCCACCAGCTTTATCTCGGCACTGGCGCCTGATGAGCGGGAAAAGGTTGAGCAGCAGTTGCGTGAGTTTGTCGCATCACACAGCGTGTTGAATCACGGCGGGGAACTCAGCGTGCCGTACATCACTTACGCGTTTGTGACGCAGAAACCGGCGTGATCCCCCCTCAACTCTCGGAAAGCTACGCGTACTACAAACCAAACGGATCCTTCTGACAGGGTAGTTCCGCACCCCCTCGGCATACTGGCTGGGCGCCGCTAACTGGCAATTTGACAGTTAGCGGGCACTCAACCTTCCTTAACCAGGATGCCGACATGACCCTATTACACAACAACGCTAACGCCTTGCCCGGTGCCTGCGTATGAAGCGCATGAACATCACCGTCGGGTCCAGGACCACGGTGGGCGGCGTGGTGGTGACGGGCTGGGAGCTGATGACAATCAACGACCAGATTCTGGCCCGCGAAGGTGACAGCATCGAGTGCCCGGTGTGCGGCAGCACAGGCGTTATCGTACTGTGCGGCCCGCGTCATGATGAATTGCTGGGAGGGCGGCAAGCTGCGCTGGAAGGTGATTTGTGTCAGTGCCTGTGCCGGCCTGCGCCGCGACTGATCCCTGACCAATACATCAGAGGCCAAGTGTTGGGAGATGCCAGAGGGCCTCAACAGAGTTACATGGAGTATTTGGCTCAGTGGCCCGAATCGCCGGCACCCAAAAAAACAGCCCCCGCCAGTGCTGAACCCGAGCTGGAAGAAGAGGACGAAGAAGAGGAACTGGAATCCGGCATCACCTTGCATGTGGGCCTGTTCTTCGATGGTACCGGCAACAACCAGGGCAACAGCGAGGCGGCGCGAGGTTGCCTGGCCATTAGCTTGGGTATTGGTCAAAAGGAAGGCGAGGATATACGTCAGCATTGCGCGAGCTTTGGCTTTGACGGTAAAGGAAACTCGCCGGATAACAGCTATAGCAACGATGTCACCAATGTGGCGCGGCTTTATGACTTGTATCCGGATCATGCGGATACGCAATTGCCGCAAGGAGCTGAAGAGGCGTTTCTCAGTGTTTACCTAGAAGGTATCGGTACAGTCACGGGGCAAGCTGACTCGGTCTATGGCCAGGCCAGCGGTCAAGGCAGCACTGGGATTGTGGCGCGAGTTGAGCAAGCACCTGCCCTGATTTTGGAGCAGATTCGAAGGCTGCAAAAAATTAATCCCGGCATAAAAATTTGGCGAATCGTCTTCGACCTGTTTGGTTTCAGCCGTGGCGCTGCTGCCGCACGGCATTGTGCCAATGACTTGTTGAAGGGGCCGAAAAGCCTTATCGCCCAATCGATCCCTCCTGGAACGAAGGGCATGTCAGATGGCTTTAGATGGCGCCACCGAACAGATTTCAACCTCAACTTTATCGGCCTGTTTGATACGGTGCCTGGGGTGGTTGCACCTTTAAGCGGCGACTTTAGCCCGCACAACGCCAGTAACCCGGGCCTTGACCTGTACCTTGCGCCCGGCATTGCACGCCATGTGGTGCAATTTGTGGCGCGCCACGAATATCGTCATAACTTCTCACTGGTTCGTACCGACAATGACATCGAGCTGCCCGGTGTCCACTCCGATCTTGGTGGCGGTTATTTGCCTCTGGCTACCGAAAAAGTGCTGCTGAGCAGACCCCAGAGCAGTCAGGTGCCTGTCGACATGCCAGAAACCTCCACGGTCGCTTATGACCGAGCCCGTCAGCTCATGGGGGTTATGCTGCCGGATCTGGAGCCCTATCTGCAGCGCTGGAGTATCGACACATGGGCGGTGGTTCTGCCTTACAACAAACGCCGTGACATGTTCGCCGAGAAACGCGTGTATGCCTCCCTACGCAGTGAGCGGCAAGTGCATGGCCAGTTGTCACTGATTTACTTGCGGGCCATGCGCGAGCTGGGAATACGAAACGGGGTTCCTTTCAAGGACGTTCCCAGGACCCCGGCATTTGCCTTACCGGCAGACCTGCATTCCATCGCCATCAAACTGCAAGCCTATGCCGTCGGCGACAGCTTTCCCGGACTGACCCATGAAGAGGTGGCTTTACTACAGCGCAAATACATCCACTTGTCAGGCAATTGGAATGCTGCCAGCGGCAAGAACAATAGCGACATTGAGGTGCTCTTTATCAATCGGCCGGCTGCGGGCGGTAAACGGGCGGTGCATCCCAATGAATAAATTCAAGCTGCTATGGGTATGCGGTGTGTTTGGGTTAATAGCTGGCTGCGCCAAGGGCAGCAACGGGCTGCCCTATGAGGGATGGCGGCTTGGATTATTCGCTCCCAATTACATGGAGGTGTGGATCGAAACCGCAGATGCGGTGGATGTGCGAGACCGTGTATTCAAACGAGCCATGAGCGGAACTTCAGCCATTCAGACCCCTAAAAACCTCAAGGGCAACCCGCGCGGCTGGCCCAGCTATCCCGGCTGGGGTAAAGGTAAATATGTTTACGGAGCTGCGGTACCGCGCTTGATCTATGTGCGCTGGCAATCATTGGTGGAGCCACAAACCTACGAGGCTTATATCGTGATCCCCACAGCCATTCAGCAGGCCATGGTCAAGCCTGAGAAAGCCTTTTGCGAGTTCGATGGCAAATGGATCACTGATTACCGCAAAGGTGTGACGGTAGGACTGGCACCCGGCGGTATTGCCAAAGTGTGGATTTCAGGCCCTTGTGTCAGCCCAATCGAAGTGGCCAGGGTTCAAGGGGAAGTCGTTAAAGAAGGGCCTTCTGGCGGCCAGACTAATGGCAAATATGCCTTGCCGTTAGAGCCAGAAACAAAAGCCTACATCGAAAAATACGGGGTGCCCTATGGCTCTTGGTAAAGGGCCGCCGCACGTGGGCGGAGCATCCCAATGAATGAATTCAAGCTGCTAGCGATATGCGGTGTACTTGGGTTGATGGCGGGCTGTGCCAAGGGCAACAACGGGTTGCCCTACGACGCATGGCGCTTAGGGCTGGGAGCGCCTGATTATATGGAAGTTTGGATTGAAACCGCTGATGCAGTAGATGTGCGAGACCGCGTATTCAGGCGAGCCATGAGCGGAGTAGCCGCTATCAATACACCTAAAAGCCTCAAGGGCAACACGCGCGGCTGGCCCAGCTATCCCGGTTGGGGCGCAGGCAAGTATGTTTACGGGGCAGCGGTACCACGCCTGATCTATGTGCGCTGGCAATCACTGGTGGAGCCGCAAACCTACGAGGCTTATATCGTGATCCCCGAAAGCATTCAGCAGGCCATGGTCAAGCCTGAAAAAGCTTTTTGTGCCGCCGATGCCAAATGGATCACCGGTTACCGTAAAGGCGTGACCGTAGGGTTGGCCCCCGGCGGTATTGCCAAAGTGTGGATTTCAGGACCTTGCGTCAGCCCAATCGAAGTGACCAGGGTTTAGGGCGAAGTCGTTAAGGAAGGGCCTTCAGGCGGCCAGACTAATGGCAAATATGCCTTGCCGTTAGAACCAGAAACAAAAGCCTACATCGAAAAATACGGGGTGCCTTATGGCTCTTGGTAAAGGGCCAGCGCGCCTCGCGATCTGTGTTATGGCCAATAGATCGCGAGACGCGCCAACAGAAGGGGGCAGCCGTTATTTACCTGACAACAGGGCTTCAAGTTTTTCCTGGTCGCGGGCGAATTGGCGGATGCCTTCGGCCAGTTTTTCAGTGGCCATAGCGTCTTCGTTCGAGGCCCAGCGAAACTGCGCTTCGTTGAGGGTCAAACGCGGCTCGCCGGTCGCGCCGGGGCTGAGTTTGCGCGCCAGTGCGCCGTTGTCCTGCGCCAGTTTTTCCAGCAGGTCCGGGCTGATGGTCAGGCGGTCGCAGCCTGCCAGTTGCTCGATCTGGTTGGTGTTGCGAAAGCTCGCGCCCATGACCACGGTTTTGTAGTCATTGGCCTTGTAGTAGTTGTAGATGCGGGTTACCGACTGCACGCCCGGATCATCTGAGCCGGTGTAATCAATACCGGTGGATTTCTTGTACCAGTCGTAGATACGGCCCACGAACGGCGAGATCAAAAACACCCCGGCATCGGCACAGGCTGCGGCTTGGGCAAACGAGAACAGCAGGGTCAGGTTGGTCTGGATACCGGCTTTTTCCAGCTTCTCGGCAGCACGGATGCCTTCCCAGGTCGACGCCAGTTTGATCAGTACGCGGTCGCGGCTTACGCCGGCCTTGTCATACAGCTCGATTAATTGATTGGCTTTTTGCAGCAGGGCTGGCTCGTCAAACGACAGGCGCGCATCGACTTCGGTGGAGATACGGCCCGGAATGACCTTCAAGATACCGCTACCCACCGACACCGCGAAAAGATCGCAGGCCAGGCCAACATCACCTTTGGCGTGGGTAATAGCGTTTTTCAGCAGGTCGGCATAACCCGGCAGGGCTGCGGCCTTGAGCAGCAGGGAAGGGTTGGTGGTGGCATCAACGGGTTTGAGGCGGGTAATCGCGTCGAGGTCGCCGGTGTCTGCGACCACGGTGGTGAACTGCTTGAGTTGTTCCAGCTTGGAAGTCATGAGCGTCTCTGTCTCAAAGGTATTAATGGCTGTACAGATGGAGTACGTCGTCGAGCAAAAGTTCTTTAAACGGTAAGTGGCAGAATGCCGCCGAACAAGGTCGTTGTGCAACCGATCAGGAGATTTAATCGCGAGAAAAGCAATCTGTGGAGGATTGGCTATACCTACAACTCCATGTTCAAACGGTTGCGTCTCATACAGGAGTTTCACCATGAAACCTGGGTTGATGATCGGTACGTTATGCTTGGCTACGCTGGTACTGGCCGGATGCGCCAGCAAGGTTCAGCAACCGGATGAATACTCCGGCTTTTTAAAAGATTACAGCCGACTTAAAGAAGCCCGGTCGCCTTCAGGGGCTGAGGTCATGCGCTGGGTTGATCCCACGATCAAGGTCGACCAATACACCAGCGTGTACATAGAACCGAGCCAGCTCTATCCGGCGCCAAAACCTACCGAGAAAATTCCGCAAAGCACGTTGAACGCGATTACGGCCTACTACGATCAGGCGCTCAAACGTGAGATCAGTAAAGTGCTGCCGTTGGCCAGTGCACCAGCCCCGGGGGTGATTGTGGTTCGCCCGGCGATTACAGCCGTCAGCAGCCAAACGGAAAGCCTGGCACCTTATGAGTACATCCCTGTCGCTCTGGTGGCGGCGGCGGTGACGACGGCTTCGGGGATCCGTGATCAGGAAACCCAGTTGTCTACCGAGGCCGTTTTTATCGACGGGAAAGATCAGCATGTTGTTGCTCAAGTGGTGCGCAAAGGCACGGGCAAACCGCTGAGCAATGCCAGCCAGGTGATGAAGGCAGATGACGTGAAAGCAGTGATCGATGGCTGGGCGTCGGACATGCGCCAGTCATTTCAGAAGGTCAAGGATTAGAAGAGCCCTGGCACGCGGCGACATCCCTTTGGCAGTGCCGGGCCCCTCTTTTTGTCACACCCGGCATGACAATTTGTGCTCCGGGCATAGGTCGCGTGCGCGTTTCGTGTTTAACTTCCGGCTCTTCAAAAACAGTTAAAAAGGACATCGTTCATGGCTCAAGTGACGCTTAAAGGCAACCCTGTTCAAGTCGACGGCGTGCTGCCTGCAGTAGGTTCCAAAGCGCCAGCGTTTTCGCTGGTTGCCGGTAATTTGTCCGATGTAACGCTGGCCGATTTTGCCGGTAAGCGTAAAGTGCTGAACATCTTCCCAAGCGTTGACACCCCGACCTGCGCAACGTCGGTACGCAAGTTCAACGCACAAGCCAACGAACTGGCCAACACCGTGGTGCTGTGCATTTCGGCTGACCTGCCATTCGCTCAAGCGCGTTTCTGCGGTGCCGAAGGTCTGGAAAACGTACAAAACCTGTCGACTCTGCGCGGTGCCGAGTTCATCAAGAACTACGGTGTGGCAATCGCTGATGGCCCGCTCAAAGGCCTGACTGCTCGCGCAGTGGTTGTACTGGACGAAAACGACACTGTGCTGCACAGCGAACTGGTTAAAGAAATCGCTGAAGAGCCTAACTACGAAGCAGCGCTGGCTGTTTTGAAGTAAGTCGTACAGCAACACCGAAAACGGCCTGGCATTGAATGCCAGGCCGTTTTTTATTGCCCGTAAAGATCAAATAATCAAACCGGCCTACGTAATGTCACACAGGTTCTAGACACTCTGCGCGGCACAATTGAGGCAAGGGCTGCCCTAAGTCTGGATTATTTGAGGTTGAGTGTTGGTGTTGGAAACTAAACAGATCAAAGTCCGGGCAGGCCTTTGTCGTGAATGTAAAGCAGGTCTTTGACGCGCTATAACGTAAATAGCCGGTAAAGAGCCTTTTCATAACTGTCTGCACTGCTTATCTTTCAGGCTCCTGAAATTAAGCGCTCGCGCCCAACTGGTTGATCACTCAATGCAATCCTCTGTTTCTCGCACTTCTCGTCGCTGGCTGGTTGGCCTGCTGATTTTGCTGATCGTTGCTGGCGTGAGCTGGTTGCTTTGGCCCGCATCGGCGAAAAAAGGCCAGAACGCGCAACCCGCCGGGCACACCAGCCGCACGGGGGCGATGCGCCCGGGCTTTGGTGGCTCAACGTTACCGGTGCCGGTTCTGGTCGCAGAGGTGACACGGGGGGATTTCCCGATCTACTACAAGGCGTTGGGCACGGTCACTGCGCTGAACACGATCAATGTGCGCAGCCGCGTGGCAGGCGAGTTGGTCAAGGTCTACTTCAAAGAAGGGCAGATGGTTAAAGCTGGTGAATTGCTGGCAGAAATCGACCCGCGCAGCTATCAAAATGCACTGCTGCAAGCCGAAGGCACGCTGTTGCAGAACCAGGCCCAGCTTAAAAACGCCCAGGTAGATGTGCAGCGCTATCGCGGTCTCTACGCCGAGGACAGCATCGCCAAGCAAACGCTGGATACGGCCGAAGCCCTGGTCAGCCAATATCAGGGCACGGTCAAGACCAATCAGGCGGCCGTCAATGATGCCAAGCTCAACCTTGAGTTCACCAAGATTCGGGCACCGATCAGCGGCCGCGTGGGCTTGCGCCAGCTGGACGTCGGTAACCTGGTCGCGGCCAACGACACCACCGCGCTGGTGGTGATTACTCAGACCGAGCCAATTGTGGTCAGCTTCACCTTGCCGGAAAACAACCTGGCTCTGGTACTGGAGCGTTATCGCAGCGGTGCAAAACTGCCGGTACAAGCCTGGGATCGCGGTGATCAGAAAGAGTTGGCCAGCGGCGTGTTGAGCAGTATTGATAACCAGATTGATGTCACCACCGGCACCTTGAAGTTCAAGGCGCTGTTCGAGAACCGCGATCAGGCGCTGTTCCCCAACCAGTTCGTCAACGTGCGCCTGCTGGCTGACACCCTCAAAGGTGTGATTCTGGCCCCGACAGCAGCACTTCAGTACGGCACCAATGGCTCGTTTGTCTATGCAATGGACGGTGATAAAAAGGTCAAGATCCGCACCCTCAAACTGGGTGCGACCGATGGCGACCTGACCGTTGTCAAAGAGGGCCTGGAGCCGGGTGATCGTGTCGTGCTCGAAGGTACCGATCGCTTGCGCGAAGGCAGTCTGGTCGAAGTGGTCAGCAACAGCAGCGAAGTACCGACATCGGCCGCAGGGCAACTGCAAGGTGGTCCGGATGCAGATGCCGATCCAAGTGCTGCCAAAGCCCAGGGTACGGGCAAGGGCAAGGCTGGCGAATGAATCTGTCGCGGCTGTTTATCCTGCGCCCGGTTGCAACCACGCTGTGCATGATTGCCATCGTCTTGTCCGGGATCATCGCGTATCGCCTGCTGCCGGTGTCGGCCTTGCCTCAGGTCGACTATCCGACCATCCGCGTGATGACGCTTTACCCCGGCGCCAGCCCGGATGTCATGACCAGTGCGGTGACGGCGCCCCTTGAGCGCCAGTTCGGGCAAATGCCCGGCCTCACGCAGATGGCCTCGACCAGTTCCGGTGGCGCTTCGGTATTGACCCTGCGCTTTAACCTGGACATGAACATGGATGTCGCCGAGCAGCAGGTGCAGGCCGCGATCAACGCCGCGACCAACCTGCTGCCCAAGGACTTGCCGGCAACGCCGGTGTACAACAAGGTCAACCCGGCCGACACCCCGGTGCTTACTTTGGCGATTACCTCTAAAACCATGCTGTTGCCCAAGCTCAACAACTTGGTCGATACCCGCATGGCGCAAAAAATTGCCCAGATCAATGGTGTGGGCATGGTCAGCATTGCCGGCGGTCAGCGCCAGGCCGTGAGGATCAAGGTCAACCCCGAGGCGCTGGCCGCCAATGGTTTGAACCTGGCGGATGTGCGCACCCTGATCGGCGCCTCCAACGTCAACCAGCCCAAGGGTAACTTTGACGGCCCGACGCGGGTGTCGATGCTGGACGCCAACGACCAGTTGAAAACCGCGCAGGAATACGCCGAACTGATTTTGGCCTACAACAATGGCGCGCCGTTGCGACTCAAAGACGTGGCAGAAATCGTCGACGGCGCCGAGAACGAACGCCTGGCCGCCTGGGCCAATGAAAATCAGGCGGTATTGCTCAATATCCAGCGTCAACCCGGTGCCAACGTGATTGAAGTGGTGGACCGGATCAAGGCGCTGTTGCCGAGCATCACCAACAACCTGCCAGCCGGGATTGATGTCACCGTGCTGACCGATCGCACGCAAACCATCCGCGCCTCGGTACGCGATGTGCAGCATGAATTGCTGATTGCTATTGCGCTGGTGGTGATGGTGACCTTCCTGTTTCTGCGTCGCGCCAGCGCCACGATCATTCCGTCGATTGCGGTGCCGTTGTCGCTGATCGGGACGTTTGGCGTGATGTACCTGGCCGGGTTTTCGGTCAACAACCTGACACTGATGGCCCTGACCATTGCCACCGGCTTTGTGGTCGATGACGCCATCGTCATGCTGGAAAATATTTCACGCTACATCGAGGAAGGCGAAACCCCGATGCAGGCGGCCCTCAAGGGCGCCAAGCAAATCGGTTTTACCCTGATCTCGCTGACCCTGTCGCTGATTGCCGTGCTGATCCCGCTGTTGTTCATGGCGGATGTGGTCGGTCGGCTGTTCCGTGAATTTGCCATCACTCTGGCGGTGGCGATTCTGATCTCGCTGGTGGTGTCGCTCACCCTGACCCCGATGATGTGCGCACGCTTGCTCAAAGCCGAGCCCAAGCCAGAAGAGCAGGGCCGTTTCTACCGGGCCAGCGGTGCCTTTATTGACTGGATGATCGCCGAGTACGGGCGCATGTTGCAGTGGGTGCTCAAGCATCAGCCACTGACATTGCTGGTGGCCATCGGCACCCTCGCGCTCACGGTGTTTCTGTACATGGTGGTGCCCAAGGGGTTCTTCCCGGTGCAAGACACGGGCGTGATTCAAGGGATTTCCGAGGCGCCGCAGTCGATTTCGTTCAGCGCCATGAGCCAGCGTCAGCAAGAGCTGGGCAAGATCATCCTGCAAGACCCGGATGTTGAGAGCCTGTCGTCTTACATCGGTGTGGACGGCGATAACGCCACCCTCAACAGCGGGCGCATGCTGATCAATCTCAAGCCCCACAGTGAGCGCAGCGACAGTGCTTCAGCAGTGATTGCGCGTCTGCAACCGCAGGTGGACAAGCTGATCGGGATTCGCCTGTATATGCAGCCGGTGCAGGACTTGACCATCGAAGACCGCGTCAGCCGCACTCAGTACCAATTCAGCTTGTCATCGCCGGATGCGGAGTTGCTCAGTACCTGGAGCCAAAAACTGGTGACGGCCTTGAGCAACCAGCCAGAACTGACCGATGTCGCCAGCGACCTGCAAGACAAAGGCTTGCAGGTGTTTTTGGTCATCGACCGCGATGCCGCGTCGCGCCTCGGGGTGTCGGTTGCGAACATCACGGACGCACTGTACGACGCCTTCGGCCAGCGGCAGATTTCGACCATTTACACCCAGGCCAGCCAGTACCGAGTGGTATTGCAGGCCAAAGATGGCGAGAAAATCGGCCCGCAGTCGCTGGAGCAGATCCACGTCAAAACCACGGATGGCGGTCAGGTCCGGCTGTCCAGCCTGGCCAGGGTTGAAGAGCGTCAGTCGCAACTGTCTATTTCCCACATCGGGCAGTTCCCGTCGGTGATGGTCTCGTTCAACCTGGCGCCCGGCGTGGCGCTGGGGCAGGCGGTCGAGCTGATTGATCAGGTGCAAAAAGACATCGGCATGCCGGTCGGCGTGCAAACCGAGTTCCAGGGCGCTGCACAAGCGTTCCAGGCGTCGTTGTCGAGCACCTTGCTGCTGATTCTTGCGGCGGTGGTGACCATGTACATCGTGCTGGGCGTGCTCTATGAGAGCTACATCCACCCGATCACCATCCTCTCGACCTTGCCGTCTGCGGCCGTCGGCGCCTTGTTGGCGCTGATTCTCAGCGGCAATGACCTGGGTATGATCGCGATCATCGGCATCATCTTGCTGATCGGCATCGTCAAGAAGAACGCGATCATGATGATCGACTTCGCCCTCGACGCTGAGCGCAACCAGGGCATGGCCCCCCATGACGCGATTTACCAGGCGGCGCTGCTGCGTTTCAGGCCGATCCTGATGACAACCCTGGCCGCCTTGTTTGGTGCCGTGCCGCTGATGCTGGCGACCGGCTCAGGCGCTGAGTTGCGTCAACCGCTGGGTCTGGTGATGGTCGGCGGTCTGCTGGTGAGCCAGGTGTTGACGTTGTTTACCACCCCGGTGATCTATCTGTACTTTGATCGACTGGGCCGCCGCTGGCGCGGTAACACGGTAACCGCTGAGCAGGCGTCGTTATGAACCTGTCCGGCCCGTTCATCAAGCGCCCGGTAGCGACCATGCTGCTGAGTCTGGCAATCATGTTGCTGGGCGGTGTGAGCTTTGGTTTGCTGCCGGTGTCGCCGCTGCCGCAAATGGATTTTCCGGTGATCGTGGTGTCTGCCAGTTTGCCGGGCGCCAGCCCCGAGGTGATGGCATCTACCGTGGCCACGCCGCTGGAGCGATCCTTTGGCGCGATTGCCGGGGTCAACACCATGAGCAGCCGCTCGAGCCAGGGCTCGACGCGGGTGATTTTGCAGTTCGATCAGGACCGCGACATCAATGGCGCGGCCCGAGAGGTGCAGGCGGCGATCAACGCCTCGCGTAACCTGTTGCCCAGCGGTATGCGCAGCATGCCGACCTACAAAAAAGTTAACCCGTCGCAAGCACCGATCATGGTGCTGTCGCTGACGTCCGATGTGTTGGCCAAGGGCGAACTTTACGATCTGGCCTCGACCATCCTCTCGCAAAGCCTGTCGCAAGTGCCTGGGGTGGGCGAGGTGCAAATCGGCGGCAGTTCCTTGCCTGCCGTGCGTATCGAGTTGGAGCCGCAACTGCTGAACCAGTACGGCGTGGCGCTGGATGACGTGCGCAACACCATTGCCAACGCCAACGTTCGCCGGCCCAAGGGCGCCGTGTCGAATGATGAGCATAACTGGCAAATACAGGCCAATGACCAACTGGAAAAGGCCAAGGATTATGAGCCGCTGATCATCCGTTACCAGGACGGTGCGGCTTTGCGTCTGAGCCATGTTGCCAAGGTCCAGGACGGCGTTGAAGACCGCTACAACAGTGGTTTTTTCAACAATGATGCTGCGGTGTTGCTGGTGATCAACCGTCAGGCCGGGGCCAACATCATTGAAACCGTCAACGCGATCAAGGCCCAGTTACCTGCCTTGCAAGCGGTCCTGCCGGCCAGCGTCAAACTGAACCTGGCCATGGACCGCTCCCCGGTCATCAAGGCCACGCTGCATGAAGCCGAGATGACCTTGCTGATTGCCGTGGCGCTGGTGATTCTGGTGGTGTTCCTGTTTCTGGGTAATTTCCGTGCTTCGCTGATCCCGACCCTGGCGGTGCCGGTGTCGCTGGTGGGTACTTTTGCCATCATGTACCTGTTCGGCTTTTCGCTGAACAACCTGTCGCTGATGGCCCTGATCCTGGCCACCGGGCTGGTGGTGGACGACGCCATCGTCGTGCTTGAGAACATCTCACGGCATATTGATGCCGGGATCTCGCCCATGAAGGCGGCGTACCTGGGGGCCAAGGAAGTCGGCTTTACCTTGCTCTCCATGAACGTTTCGCTGGTGGCGGTGTTTTTGTCGATCCTGTTTATGGGCGGGATCATTGAAAGTCTGTTCAGGGAGTTTTCGATCACCCTGGCGGCGGCGATTGTGGTGTCGCTGGTGGTATCGCTGACCTTGACCCCGATGCTCTGCGCGCGCTGGCTCAAACCCCATGTGCCGGGCACTGAAAACGCCATGCAGCGCTGGAGCATCCGGCTTAACGACCGCATGGTGCTGGGCTATGCCCGCAGCCTGGATTGGGTCTTGCGGCACAAGCGCCTGACCCTGCTCAGCCTGTTGCTGACCATCGGCGTAAACGTGGCGCTGTACGTGGTGGTGCCCAAAACCTTTATGCCACAGCAAGACACCGGGCAACTGATTGGCTTTGTGCGCGGCGATGACGGCCTGTCGTTCAGCGTAATGCAGCCCAAGATGGATATCTTTCGCCAGGCAGTGCTGGCAGATCCGGCAGTAGACAGTGTGGCGGGCTTTATTGGCGGCAACAGCGGCACCAATAACGCGGTGATGATCGTGCGTCTCAAGCCGATCACTGAGCGCAAAATTTCGGCGCAAAAAGTTATCGAGCGTTTACGCGACAACATGCCCAAAGTGCCGGGCGGACGCCTGATGCTGATGGCCGACCAGGACCTGCAATTTGGCGGTGGCCGCGAGCAAACCAGCTCACAGTATTCCTACATCCTGCAAAGCGGCGACTTGGGTGAGTTACGCACTTGGTACCCAAAAGTGGTGGCTGCACTCAAGTCTCTGCCCGAACTCACTGCCATTGACGCCCGTGAAGGGCGGGGTGCGCAGCAAGTCACCTTGGTGGTAGATCGCGATCAGGCCAAACGCCTCGGGATCGATATGGACATGGTCACTGCGGTGCTGAACAACGCCTACAGCCAGCGGCAGATTTCGACCATCTACGACAGCCTGAACCAGTATCAAGTGGTGATGGAGGTCAACCCCAAATACGCCCAGGATCCGCAAACCCTGGACCAGGTGCAGGTCATTACGGCCGATGGTGCACGGATTCCGTTGTCGGCCATTGCTCACTACGAGAACAGTTTGCAAGACGACCGGGTTGAACATGAAGGCCAGTTTGCCTCTGAAACCATCTCCTTTGACATGGCCCCCGGCGTTTCACTGGAGCAGGGCACCGCAGCGATTGAACGCGAGATCGCAAAATTGGGCTTGCCCGAAGAAGTGATCGTGAAAATGGCCGGTACCGGCGATGCCTTTGCTGCCACGCAAAAGAGCCAGCCTTTCATGATTTTGGGCGCGCTGGTGGCGGTGTATCTGGTACTGGGCATTCTGTACGAGAGCTACATTCACCCGCTGACCATCCTCTCGACCTTACCGTCAGCGGGGGTCGGGGCGCTGTTGAGCATTTACCTCACGGGCGGTGAATTCAGCCTGATTTCGTTGCTCGGGATCTTCCTGCTGATCGGCGTGGTGAAGAAAAACGCCATCCTGATGATCGACCTGGCCCTGCAACTGGAACGGCATTCGGAGATGGGCCCGCAAGAGTCCATCCGCAGCGCCTGCCTGCAACGTTTGCGGCCGATCCTGATGACCACCTTGGCGGCCATCCTTGGCGCCTTGCCGTTGATGCTCAGCCATGCCGAAGGCGCCGAGATGCGCCAGCCCTTGGGCCTCACCATCATCGGCGGGCTGGTCTTCAGCCAGATCCTGACCCTTTACACCACCCCGGTGGTTTACCTCTATCTCGACCGTGCGCGCCATCGTTTCAACCAATGGCGTGGTGTGCGTACTGATGCTGCTCTGGAAACTCCGCTATGACCTCTCGTTTGCTTAACCTTGCTCCGGCTTTGTCGCCACAACGTTGGGCGCTCGCCCGTGGCTCGCGTCTGCTGGGCTTGGTGCTGACCGGCGTGCTGCTCAGCGCCTGTGCGGTGGGGCCGGATTACCAGCGCCCTGAACTGGCCGTGCCGCAGCAGTTCAACGCGGTTGATGGCTGGACTCAGGCCAACCCGAGCGATGCGCTGGAGCGGGGCGCCTGGTGGGAGTTGTACGCTGACCCGCAGCTCAACGCGCTGGTGGCCAAGCTCAACAGCAACAACCAGAGTGTTGCCCAGGCCGAGGCGCAATTTCGCCAGGCCCAGGCGCTGGTGCGCAATGCCCGTGGAGCCTTCTTGCCGAGTGCTGATTTAAGTGTGGGTAAAACCCGCTCCAGCCAGGGCACTGGCAGTTCCAACTCCAGCCTGACCAGTTCCAGCAGCGGTATTCGCGACACCTTGAATGCGCAGGTCGGCGTTAGTTGGGAGGCCGATGTCTGGGGCAAATTGCGTCGCGGCCTTGAGGCCAATGAAGCCAGCGCCGAAGCCAGCTATGCCGACCTGGCGGCCATGCGCTTGAGCCAGCAGTCGGAGCTGGTGCAGAACTACCTGCAACTGCGGGTTATTGATCAGCAGAAGCGATTGTTAGAAGCGACCGTCGAGGCGTATGAGCGGTCGCTGAAAATGAGCGAAAACCAGTACCGCGCCGGGATCTCCGGTAAAGATGCGGTGGCGCAAGCGCAGACCCAATTGCGTAATACCCAGGCCAGCCTGATCGACCTGATCTGGCAACGTGCCCAGTTTGAAAACGCCATTGCGGTGCTCACCGGTCAACCGCCGACGGGCTTCAAACTGGCAGAAATCAACGACATCCCCAAGCTGCCGGCGATCCCGGTCAGCGTGCCTTCGCAACTACTTGAGCGGCGCCCGGACATTGCCTCGGCAGAGCGCTCGATTATTGCCGCCAACGCCAACATAGGCGTGGCCAAGGCGGCGTACTACCCGGACTTCAGTCTGAGCCTGTCCGGCGGCTACAGCAGCAGCCAGTATCAGGACTGGATCAGCGCGCCAAACCGGTTCTGGTCGGTGGGGCCAAAAATTTCATTACCGTTGTTTGATGGCGGCCAGCGTTCGGCCGAAGTGGACCGTAATGAAGCCGTGTATGACCAGACCGTGGCCAAATACCGCCAGACCGTGCTTGATGGTTTCCGTGAGGTGGAAAACTACAGGATCCAGTTGAAAGTGCTGGGTGATGAAACCGTGGTGCAAGAGCAGGCGCTGGAATCGGCCCGCGAATCACTGCGTCTGACCACCAATCAGTACAAAGCGGGTTTGATTGCGTATCTGGATGTCGTCAACGTTCAAACCACGGCCTTAAGCACCGAGCGCAGCGTCTTGAACCTGCTGCAAAGCCGCCTGATCGCCAGCGTGCAATTGATCGCCGCGCTGGGCGGTGGCTGGGACGGAAAAATGGAAGTGAGCGAGCGCTAGGGCCTGCTCAGGCTACGTCCGGCGTAGTCGCTGACGAGGCACGAAGGCTGCGAAAGATCAAAAGATCGCGAGGCAAGCTCGCTCCTACAGTTGGTGATTTACAAAGACCCTGTAGCAGTTGACGAGCTTTGCGAGGCTACGTACCGGCGTAGTCGCTGACGAGGCACGAAGGCTGCGAAAAATTAAAGGATCGCGAGACTTAGTGCGTTCCGTAGCCTCAATCAGCATGAAACGTGAACCGGTCCTTGCCACTATTTTTGGACGCGTACAGCGCTTTGTCCGCCTTGGCCAGGGCCTGGTTGAGGGTGTCGTGGTCGTCAACCCTGGTCAGGCCGATGCTGATGGTCACCGGGTATTGATGCGGGTCTTCGCGCACCTGACGGCACAATGCATCCATCAGCACTTCAACGTCATCCCGGCGCACGCCTGAAACGTACACGGCAAACTCTTCCCCGCCCAGGCGCGCATATTCATAGCCCTGCACCACGGCTTTGATATTCGCTGCCGTGCGTTTGAGCACTTCGTCGCCAATGTCATGGCCGTACAGGTCGTTCACTTTCTTGAAGTTGTCGATGTCGATCATCGCCAGGTAGTGATCGTGCTCACGGGGCCTGATGCCCAATTCGCTGCCAGCCCGCGCCATAAAGGAGCGGCGGTTGGGGATTTCGGTGAGGGTGTCGATGTAGGCCTGCTCAATCAGCAGTTTGGACAGGGTGTAGTTGAGCAGTTTCACACGGCGTAATTTGAAAAAACTGTAAGTCGTCAGGCAGGCCAGAAAAGAGTAATAGCAGAGGAGCATGCTGCCCCGCAGGTCCATTAACGATATTTCAGTCAGCACAAACGGGTTAAGCACTACGACGGTTATGGCCAGGGTGCTGATGAATGCCCCACGGCTCAAGGGCAGGATCGAGGCGCAATACAGCATGCTGGAGGTCGCCAGGGTCAGCCACACGGCTTGTTCGGTCTCTGGCAGGCCCTCAACCAGCAAGCGTATGCCGATGCTGATCACCAGCACAAAGACCACGTTCAGCAGGTTGAATTGTTGAGCCGTGCGCAGAAAGCCGATAAGAAGGGTGAGGCCGACCATGGTGGCGATGAACAGCATGGAAAGCCCGGTGAACCCCTGACCGCCCTTGGTGCTGACAATCAGGTCAAACATCAGCCAGATAATGGTGCTGGCGATATAGGTCAGGCTGCAAAACGTGCGCAGTTTCTCAAAGTCATGCTGGGCAAATTCAGCTTGCAGGGCGGGTGGTGCAGCCTGCCGGGATACTTCGTTCTCGATGGTTCTGAGCATTGCGAGCCTTGATCACGTGGAGTGTGGGATCCGAGTGATCAACTGTGTGTGACTACAGCCCGCCCGGACGACGCTTCAGTAACCCTAGCAGGAGTCTGCAGGTTTTCGACAGGCGCCGTATCAGGCATGAGGCTCGCTTATGCGCTAGGCGCTTTCGGCAAACACCTCGCGCACACTGCGTCGGCGCGCATTGTGCTCGCTGGCGCGTACCAGGGCTTCGAGGTCTTCGGGTGTCACGTCAATAAACGCGTCCATTTGCTCCATGGCTTTTTGCAAGTCTTCAGCAGTAATGCCGGCCTCTCCGGGGATATGCGGAGCCACAATGGTCGGTGCCGGTTCAGCATTTTTTTTAGGGTAACGCACGCGCGTCAGGTTGTTGTAGACCAATGCTGCCAGCAGCATGCACACCGCGCTGAGCATCACGGGGGCGAGCATGCCCCAGCCCAGGCGGGCGCTGTCCGGGTCTGCGAGGACTACCAGCAAGGCCAGTGCGCCTGCCGGTGGGTGCAGGCAGCGCAGCAGGCACATGATGAGCATCGCCAGGCCTACCGCCAGGCAGGCGCTGTCCAGATTGCGGCCGAAAAAATGCACCACGCCCAATGACACTACCGTTGCACACAGGTAGCCGCCGACAATCGACCAGGGTTGCGCCAAGGCCCCGGAGGACACGGCAAACAGCAAAATGGCCGAGGCCCCCAAAGGGCCAATCAGGTGCATGGCCACGGGCAGGCCAAAGAACAGGCTACAGACCCAGACACACAGCAGTGTGCCCAGCGAGACGCCTATCGCAGCGCGGCTCCACTCGGTGGGGCGGGTATTCGTGGCCGCAGGCAACAGGCGGCTGATCCAGCTGTTTTGCATGGTGGGGAAATCCGGAATCTGGCAACGAAGGGATAAAAAAAGGGCCGTGCGGGTTTCCCGGCAAGCCCTTAAAAGTGTTCCTTTATTGGGGGAGGAACGTGCGCAGTGTGCTTGCGTCGTTTGCAATCCGCAAATTCATAATAATGATGCTTAACTGCATTTTTATTGAGTTAAGGTGCGCCTGTGCAGGCTACGGCAGTGTCGGTGCGCAGGCGGGTGAGTCCGAGGTGGATGATTTGCCCAGCACGCGGTCATACACGTCATTGCTCAGCAACTGCCTCTCAATCAGGCCACGCAATCCGCAACTGTTGGCCAGCGGCACTTTTAGCAGCAGCAGGGCATCGCGCAGTGTGCTCAATCGCTCCAGTTCGGGCAGTCTCACCGCGTGCACTGGCAGAGGGATAATTGGCACACTTGGCGCCCGTGCGGGTTGATCGTCGGCAAACAAGGAATAACTCATCACGTCGTACCCCTGAACAAAGGCTATTTATTATCTGGCAGTCGGTTCGGTTAAAGCGTTATGCGCTGGCGATACAAGCAGTGACATATCGATCATTTACTTGGCGTGGGATATGGGATTTGGTCGAGTGATTGTAAAGCGCGATTCCCGCGCAGTATTGTCAGGCAGTGCGTAACTACCAATAAGATTTACGGAGAAGTTTGTGGGATTTTTCAACCCAAGAAGCGGGAGACGTAGCGCGTTAAAGTCGCACGTAGAGATGACTGCAAACGTTCGCGTGTTGAGCCTGGGTCTTACTGATTTTTACTCTGATGTAACAATCCGAACTATTTTCGGTTGAGGTTAAAAGGTCAGGGCTCGGCTGCCTGAGCGAAGCCTTTATTCAAAGGGTGATGATTTTCAGCAGCACGATTGAATTTCTTGCTATAAACGCACTCCATTAGCCCCTCTGAACGGTTTTTTCGTCTCTTTCCACGTTTAGCTGGACAAATAGCTGTCATTTCAGTTGCTGACTCGATAAGTCGGCCTTAGACTGCCGCCCCTCGTAAATTGAGTGCCGGGTGGCGCTTGAGATAGATGGCACCTAACGGGTTTGGATAAAGAACGATCCGATCGCTCCCCATTTCGCCTTAATGCACGTATTTTTTATAGAGAAATCAATGACAAAGGAACAGTTGCTGGCCATGCCGGCGGATGACTACATGAATGCCGAGCAGCACTCTTTTTTCACTGAGTTGTTGCAAGGCATGAAGGTTGAAACCCACGAACGCATCGAGCAAAACCGCATTGCGATCGAGAGCCTGGACACCCCGGCCGATCCTGCGGATGCCGCCTCGGTTGAAGAAGAACGTACGTGGCTGGTGAACGCAATCGATCGTGACCAGCGCATGCTGCCTCAGCTGGAACAAGCGCTGGAGCGCATCAAAGAAGACAGCTTCGGCTGGTGCGACGACAGCGGCGAGGCCATTGGCCTGAAGCGTCTGCTGATCAGCCCGACCACCAAGTACTGCATCGAAGCTCAAGAGCGTCACGAGCAAATCGACAAGCACCAGCGTCAAGCCTGAGTGCCTGACCTTGCCGGGGCCGCACGGCCCCGGTAGCTTTTGGGTTCTGCGAGCATTCGCTTTGCTGCCCGTTCCGCCTTGTAAAACCTTGTACAACAATCTCCGCGCGTTGAGTGGGTCCCTCCGGTGAAGCACCTTATAGTTGCGCGGCATTTTTACGCGTGGCCGATTTGATCGAGGGTGAAACTCATGGGTGATTCAAGCAACACAAAACACGTGTTGCGGGTGGGTGTGTTTTTTGATGGCACCGCCAATAACCAATTCAACAGTGCATCGGGTCAGGCCCGAATGGCGCAAGGGCTTAGGGTCGAGAGCGACAGCAGCTACGCCAACGCAACGACCAATATTGCCGCGCTGTACCAGCATTACCCGGCGCAACAGACTTTCGATACCGACGGCAACGCCGTGACGTCTCTCTATATTGGCGGTATAGGGACTACCACAGGCTCGGCGGATACGCGTTTTCCGGCCCAGACCTATGGCCGTGGCAGCAGCGGCGTAGTGGGCAAGGCAGAGCTGGCTTACGCGCAACTGCTCGAGTGCATGACGCATTTTATCCAGACCGCGCCAGCGGCTTCTTTGAGCCGGTTACAGCTGGATATTTTTGGATTCAGTCGTGGCGCGGCCGCCGCCCGGCACTTTGCCAACCTCGTCATCAGCGGATCCTTTAAGTCGCAGTTCAGCCTGGCCGCAGATTTTGAGTGCGAGATTGCCTTTATCGGCTTGTTCGATACTGTCGCCGCCATGGGTGGGCTGGCAGACGGCGGCGATATCAGTGACGACATCAACCCCGGCCTTAACCTGTACCTGAGCCCTGGCTGTGCGAAGTATGTTGTGCAGTTGGCTGCACGTGATGAGCAGCGGCGCAATTTTGCGCTCAACAGCATCGCTGGGCAGTGGCCCATGGAAATCGCCGTCCCCGGCGCGCATGCCGATGTGGGGGGCGGGTATCCGGCGTTGATGTCCGAGCAGGTGTTTTTGACGCGCTGGCAAACCAATCTGGTCAGCCCGTCCACACCCATCAACCTGACCCACGCTTGGCAGCGCGCGAGTGCAGAACTGACACAGTGGCAGGCCCGGGACGTGTTGGACCCCACTGACCCGGATCGCCTGCTGCAAGTGCGCAGTGATTCACGCCGCCAGGGCAGCCGCGAAGACCCCATGCAACAAGTACTGGCCGCAGTGTTTATGCAACGCCGGGTATTCGGTGATTTGGCGCGGGTGTACCTGCGCATCATGCACAGCCTGGCGTGCGAGCAGGGCGTGCCGCTCAAGGCATTGACCGAGGCTGCTTGCGCACTGCCTGACGAACTGCTGCCCATTGAAGCAAGTCTTCAGGCGCAAGTGCGTCTTGGGGCTGTTGATTTGAGCGATGAGCAGGAGCGGGTTTT
The DNA here is from genome assembly GCF_009600525.1 of Pseudomonas sp. FSL R10-1350. NCBI lineage: Bacteria > Pseudomonadati > Pseudomonadota > Gammaproteobacteria > Pseudomonadales > Pseudomonadaceae > Pseudomonas > Pseudomonas sp. FSL R10-1350. Next base: position 30,155 of record NZ_WIVR01000020.1, on the reverse strand, counting down.
ACGTCAGCGCTACGTCCACCAATCGGCTAATTGGAATGCCTCGGTGGGTTCGGGTGAAGGGATTATCGATCAGGCTTTTTTCAATCGACCGCAGGAAGGCGGGCGCTTGATCTATGAGCAAAAGGCCCCTGTATTCGGGTAAGCCTACAGCGGGATTGTTACAGGTCATGCAATGCATCTATTCGGTACATAGCTTTTTCCGCTGTCACGGAAGCACTAACATAGCCGGCATCGTTAGGAGACTAACTAATTAGCGGAGTGACCCTCATGACCAACCAGGTCGATGTAGCCGTGATGATTGGTAGCGGTGTTCCCAAAAGCTTGCGCGCTTTGGGCCAGAAGGCTTGCTGGGTAGTACTGGTGAATGGTGAGCAGCGGGGGACGGCGTTCTCAAGCCGGGTCGAAGCAGAAGAATGTCGCACGGCGTGGTTGGCGCAACTGGGCGCCAACCTTGGCACACGGCTAGAGCACGCTCAGCGTGCTTGATGCAGGCGTTCGTTGAGTTCGTCGATAACAATGGCCCAGTGATCGTCAGCGGCGATTTTTTCTTTTAGAAACTGCGATTGAGCCGCGGTCCAGAAAGGCGCATCGGCCAGTTTGACGTCTTCAGCCAGTGTCGGGGTCTTGAGAAAAAACGCGTCGATCGACGCTTGATCAGCGTCCAGACCCAGTTGTTCAAACAACGCTTGCAGGGTGACAGGGGTATCGTCCATGTTCATTTCCTTGAGTGGGTGCTCAGCTTTGAGGCCTGCGAGAGCAAAGAGTTCGAGGCCAAGCCTAGAATAGAAACATGAAACGTGTTGTTTAAAGTGCGTTTAAGCGTTGAGAGCGCCCGCGTCGACGGCTTCTTTCAGTTGCCGGGCAGATTCCATGCCGGCTATTTTTGCCAGCTCGGCGGTCTTGAACCAACGGTCCTTTTCAACCTGGTAGTAACTGACTTTGGTCAAAGGTGGTTTTGGGCGCATCACGATCACTGCCTGAAACTCTCCGTCGACATCTTTGACGTCACCACGGATGAAATACTCGCCAATATCAAATTCCGTCACGTGTCATGATTCCTTGCAAGTAATGGAGTACAGACAACCTGGCGGCATGGGCCAGGCCAATTTTTCGCGCCAGTATGGCAGCAGTTGGCGGGTTGTGGCGCAGTTAACGCATCGGTGCGACGAAAGCCCTGTTGAATATGGGGCCAATCAGGCAGAAAATAAGCCGTTGGCAAAAATGGGAACAGGATGTGTATACCCATTCCTGTGCCTGAGTCGGTAGAATAGCCGCCCAACTGAGTACAAACCGATGTGCGCGAGCACATGCCCTGGTTAATTTCCTTCAAGTTCTGGCGCCTTTTTGTCAGGGCAACCCAAGCGGGAATCCATTACTTTTACATCACAGGCCATCCCTGACCCCAGCCGTCAGTTGAATTTCCCGTACTCGGTTTTTAAGTGGGTGGGTGAGGTCTTTTTTGCTGCCTGCCTTTTAGCAGGCAGATTAATTTTTTTTGTTATTGAGGGCTTTTCGTTGGCAGTCAGCAATTTGGAGATGCACGCTTTATTTGTGTTGGGTGACTTGCGGGCCCGGTTGGTCAAATTGTTCCAGTCGCGCTTTGTATACGTCACCGAACAAACGGCAGAAGGTATTTACATCGCTGAAATCGATACCGAAACAGCGCTGGTGGTAGACGACAAACCCGGCCTGAAACTCAAGGTTGGCGATCATTTCAGTGCCGCCGTCATGCCAAGCCGTGAAGGTGGCAAGCTGGACATCAAGTTTCGTGAAATCAAAATGACGGTGTATGGCATTGGTGACTATGCCTACGTCAGCTCGCCGTTAGGCGAAGGTATTGTTTTCAAGGAAGGCCAAACCGTGATGCTGGTGTTTGCGGCCACCGAGCAACTCGAAGCTGGCCTGAGCAAAACCTTGAAGGCGGTCACCACCAAGGCGGCCAAATGGCGCAAGGGTGAGTTGACCTTCAAGGCCAGCAAAGAGTGACGCTGACGCGCAGCGAGTTTCATCAGCAGCACCTTGAACAGGCCCAGACCAAGGCTGCCGAGCTATTTGCCCGGCGCACGGACCTCAAAGGCGCCTGGCTGGGCTGGGTGGCGGGGCAACTGTACAGTTTGAGCCCCGCCGAATACGCCAGCATGGTTCGCCGCGAACTGCAGCGCTTGCAGGAAGGTATGCCAGCATCACCGTGAGCGGGGCGAAGCCTTTTCAGGTGGCAACGACAAACCGTGGTATCGGTTTACGCATCAGTGTACCCACCAGCAGTGCGCCCAACAGCGCAAGCAACCCGGCAACCCACAGCAGGGTACTGAAGCCCGCTACAAACGCCTGGGTCGCCAGTGGTTGAATCTGCGCTTGTGCCGCCGGCGGCAACTGGCTGAGCGCCCCTGACATGTCGCCCGCGACCACCCGTGAAGCAATAAAGTGGCTTTGCTCCAGCCAGGGGCTGGTCACCTGTGCGAGGCTGGCTTGCAAGTTTTGCTCGGTGTGCCCGCCCAGCAAGGCGCCGTACACGCCGATCGCCAAGACGATGGCGCTAAAGCGCATGGTGGTGCTCATGCCGGACGCCATGCCCACCCGGTCTCGCGGCACGCAGGCCATGATGTTTTTTTGCGTGTCGCCGTTCAGCAGCCCGGCACCCGCGCCAGTCACGGCGGTGGCCAGGGCGAAACTCAGGTAGCCGCCATAACCCACGGCCCAGGCGCTGAGCAAGTTGCCACAGCCCACCAGGGTCAGCCCCAGGGCCATCATGCTCGCCGGGGTGTAGCGTGACGCCATGCGCGCGCCAATTCGTGGGCAGATCAACATGGTCAGGGCAAACGGCAGCATGCCCAACCCCGAGAGAATGGCCGTCAGGCCCAGCCCGTTTTGCAGGTAGAAGGGCAGCAAGGTCATCATCACTTGAGCACACCCGGCATAGGCAAACATGCCCAGCAATGCGCCGATAAACCGCGGATGACGGAACAGTTGCAGGTCGATCATCGGCCGTTGCTGCACCGACTCGATCCACACAAACAGCGCCAGCAGCAAGGCGCCGCCGCACAGGCGGGCATAGGTCAGCGGGTTATCCCAGCCAATCCGGTTGGCTTCGATCAGGCCCCAGATCAGGCACAGCAAGCTGGCGCTGAAGGCCAGGCTGCCCCAAGGGTCGAGGCGTGCTGACTGCGGATCGCGGGATTCGCTGATAGCGTGGCGCACCAGCGCCATCAGTACCAGGCCGACCGGCAAGTTGAGGTAGAAAATCCAGCGCCAGCCCAGGTACTCGGTGATCAGCCCGCCCAAGGTTGGCGCTGCGGTCATGGCCACCCCCATGCACGCGCCCCAAAACGCCCAGGCCTTGGCCCGTTCAACTTCATCATGGAAGGCATGCCCGATGGAGGCCAGCGCTGAGGTCAGCAGCAACGCTGCACCAACGCCTTTGACCGCCCGGGCGATTTCCAGCAGCAGGCTATTGGGCGCTGCCCCGCAAGCCAGTGACGCGAGGATGAAAATACACAGGCCCCAGATCAGGGTGGTTTTGCGGCCAATGCGGTCGGCAATGCTCCCGGCCGGCAGCAGCAAGGCGGCAAACGCCAGCATATACGCGCTGACCACCCATTCGATGTCGACAAAGTTGGCGCCCAGATCACGGGCAATGGTGGGCAGGGTGACCGCGACGATATTGGTGTCGAGCACGATCAATGAACACACCCCGCTGGCAGTCAGCAGGGTCAGGCGTGGGCTCACTGTTTTCATGGGCGTTGCCCTGCGCCAACCAAGGGCGTTACTTTGTGAGTAATCAAGTTGACGGACATGTGCGAGTCTCTCTCATATGGCGGTGTCAACAGGGTATCGCTGCGCTGGCTGAGTTGCGTTAGCTGGCTGCTCGAACTTCATTACCTTTGAGCTAATGCTGCTATGGAAATACGCCACTTTCGCTACTTTCTGGCCGTTGCACAGCACTGCAATTTCACCCGCGCTGCCGAAGTGTTGGGCATTGCACCGCCGACCCTGAGCCGACAAATCCAGGACCTTGAAAATGCCCTGGGGGTGCGCTTGTTTGTGCGCGAGCAGCGTCAGGTCAGCCTGACCGAGGCGGGGCAGGCGCTGTTGCCTGAAGCCGATGCCACTGTGCGCCAGTTCGAGCTTGCACAGCGGCATGCGCAACGGGCCGGACGCGGCGAGACCGGGCATATCGAATTGGGTTATGTGGCTTCTGCGGTGTATTCCGGTGTGTTGCAGCGCCAAGTCAAGGCTTACACCGATGAGTCCTCAGAAGTCAGCTTGAGCGTGCGCGAAGCGCCGATGGCCAGTTTGCCGACGATGGTGGCCGAAGGGCGTTTTGACTTGGGCTATGTGCGCTCACCGATGGCGCTGCCCCCGGAGCTGGAAGCCATTCGTCTGAACAGCGAAGGGTTTGTCTTGGCGATAGCCGCCGACGCGTGGCTCACTCGCCTCAAGCACATCAGCGCCGAGCATTTGCAGCACGAGACCTTCATCTTGCCCGAGCAGATCAGCGGCACATTGCACGTGGCGGCCCAAGGAGGCTATGCCCCTAAACTGGGTGCGCAGCCCGGCGGGCTGGTGGCTGTCATCGCTTTGGTGTCTTTGAACCGGGGCGTGGCGGTGGTGCCGGCCTCGGTGGTGGGGCATATCAGCCTGCCGAATGTGCTGTACCGGACTATCGAAGGGTGTGACGCAACCTCCTGGTTGTCGTTGATCTATCGCCGATTTGAAAAGTCCGCGGCAGTCGTGCGTTATATAGACAAGGTCAAGCATGAAGCGGGTTAGCATTTGCGTGCGTTCGTTTCAGGAAACAGTACAATCGCGCATTTTTCACTGGACATGGATGCTGGTCCGGATCGTTCAAGAGAAAGCTCATGGTTGCTGCAACGTACTCTCCCGCCCTGGTGTTTATTTCCTTATGCGTGGCCATTCTGGCCTCGTATACCGCACTTGACCTGACAGGGCGAATCGCTACCGCGCGTGGGCGAACGGCCTATTTGTGGATGGGGGGCGGGGCGCTGGCTATGGGTTTCGGGGTCTGGTCGATGCACTTTATTGGCATGCTCGCCCTGGAGTTGCCGCTGGAGCTGGGCTACGACCTTGGCCTCACCCTGTGGTCATTGCTGGTGGCGATTTTGTCTTGCGGGTTTGCCTTGTGGCTGGTCAGCCAGCCGAGCCTGCCGGCACTGCAATTACTGTTGGGCGCCTTGATCATGGGCGCCGGGATCAGCGCCATGCACTACAGCGGCATGGCGGCCTTGAAGATGCAGCCGGGCATTGACTACGATCCGACGCTGTTTGGCCTGTCGCTGGTGATTGCGGTCGGCGCCTCGGCGGCTGCGCTGTCCATCGCGTTTCGCTTGCGCAAGCAAACCCCTTATGTGCGCCTGATTCGCGGCGGTGCGTCGGTGATCATGGGCCTGGCGATTGTCGGCATGCACTACACCGGCATGGCCGCGGCGAATTTCCCGGTGGGCAGTTTTTGCGGCGCGCTGGTGGATGGGCTGAGCGGCAAAGGTCTGGACAACCTGGTGCTGGTGTCCAGCCTCGCGGTGCTGGTGATAGCGCTGCTGACCTCGATCTTCGATGCCCGCCTGGACGCCCGCACGGCGGCGCTGGCGGACTCACTGACCCTGGCCAACGAAGAGCTCACCCAACTGGCCTTGCATGACACCCTGACCGGGCTGCCTAACCGCATCCTGCTGGCTGACCGGATCAGCCAGGCCATGGCCAAGGTCGCGGAGCAGGGCGGGTGCTTTTCGCTGATGTTTATCGACCTGGACGGCTTCAAGCCGGTCAACGATGCTTTTGGCCATCACGTGGGCGACCGCTTGCTACGTGAAGTGGCCTTGCGTTTGCGCGAGCAGTTGCGCAGCCAGGACACCCTGGCGCGCATTGGCGGCGATGAATTTGTGTTGCTGGTGCGTTTGACCGGGCCCGACGACGCACCGCAAGTGGCCACCCGCCAAGTCAGCCTGTTGGCCAAGAGCTTTCGGGTAGATGAGCATGACTTGCAGATCTCTGCGAGCATCGGTATTGCGCTGTACCCCGGCAATGGCCAGAGCGCCGAAGAACTGCTGATGAACGCTGACGCCGCGATGTACCACGCCAAAGGTGGCGGTAAAAACGGCTACAGCTTCTTTGACGTGTCGATGAACACCAACGCGCGCAAACAACTGCAACTGTTGCAGGACCTGCGCCAGGCGCTGGAACATAACCAGTTCCGTCTGCACTACCAGCCCAAGTTTGATGCCAGCAACGGCAAGCCGGTCGGGGCTGAAGCTTTGCTGCGCTGGGAGCATCCGCAACAGGGTTTGCTGCAACCGGACGACTTTATCGAGCTGGCCGAAAAAACCGGCTTGATCATCCCGATTGGCGAGTGGGTGCTCAACGAGGCATGCCGGCAAATGCGCATCTGGTTTGACCAGGGCTACAGCCACTGGCGCATCGCGGTCAATTTGTCGGCCTTGCAGTTTTGCTACTCCGGGCTGGTCGACAGCGTGGTCTCGGCGCTGGATCGCAACCAATTGCCAGCCAACAGCCTGACTTTGGAAATCACCGAAACCACCGCCATGAGTGACGCTGATGCGAGCATGACGGTGCTGCAAAAGCTCTCGCACATGGGCGTCGACCTGTCCATTGATGATTTTGGTACGGGCTATTCCAGCTTGATGTATCTCAAGCGCTTGCCTGCCAACGAGCTGAAAATCGACCGTGGTTTCGTGCGCGACCTGGAACATGACAGCGATGATGCGGCGATTGTCTCGGCCATTGTGGCGTTGGGTCAGGCGCTGGGCTTGCGGATCGTTGCTGAAGGTGTTGAGACCGACACCCAGCAAAGCTTCCTGACCACCTTGGGCTGTGATTCCCTGCAAGGTTTTTTGCTGGGTCAGCCCCTGCCAGCCGAGCAATTTATGGTGGATATTCACCGCGCTGAACAGCCCGTCGCTGGCAACCCGGCTTCGGCCTGACAAAACCGGTGCATCGCGGTTACTCTTGTGCTCATGTCCACTGGTTGAATGGGGAGCGCGTATTTATGGATAGAGTCATCGTGATCACCGGTGGTAGTCGCGGCATTGGCGCAGCCACTGCTGTGCTGGCGGCGAAACAGGGTTACCGGATTTGCATCAACTACCAGTCTGACGACACGGCGGCGCATCAAGTGCTGGACGAGGTGCGTGCGCTGGGGGCACAAGCCATTGCGGTTCGGGCTGACGTCAGCGACGAAGACGAAGTTATCAGCCTGTTCTCGCGGGTTGACCTGGAGTTGGGCCCGGTCACGGCGCTGGTCAACAATGCCGGGACCGTGGGGCAAAAGTCCCGGGTCGACGAAATGTCGCAAGTGCGCATCATGCATACCCTTAAAACCAACGTGCTGGGCCCGATTTTGTGCGCCAAACACGCGGTGCTGCGCATGTCACCGCGTTACGGCGGCCAGGGCGGCAATATCGTCAACGTGTCATCGGTGGCCGCGCGACTGGGCTCGCCCAGCGAATACGTCGACTACGCCGCCTCCAAGGGCGCCCTCGATACCTTCACCTTGGGCTTGTCCAAAGAACTGGCCGGCGAGGGGATCCGGGTCAACGCCGTGCGGCCGGGTTACATCTTCACCGACTTCCACGCGCTCAGTGGCGACCCGGGGCGGGTGAGCAAACTCGAACCCCTCATCCCCATGGGCCGAGGCGGGCGCCCGGAAGAAGTCGCCGAAGCCATCATCTGGCTGCTCTCGGACAAAGCCTCCTACACCACCGGCACCTTCCTGGACCTGGGCGGCGGGCGTTAAACGACTGTAGCAGCGAGCCTGCCCCGCGATCTTTTAAACGATAAAAAGACCGCGGGGCGCACGGCATGTTCTGAACAAGCGCATTGCAATTACGCTCAATCTGCTGATAATGCGACTTATTGCTATTTGAGTCTGGTGATCTGTCGTGTCTGCACCTCTTCCAGGCCGTGCCTTTGTTCATTGCTTGTCACATACGGCGCAATGCCCATGAGCAAAAACAAGCTCGACCCCATTACCCGTGATGCCATTGACTGGGTTCTGCACCTTGAGTCTGGCCGCGCCTGTTCTTCCGAGCGCCAAGTGTTCAAAGCCTGGCTGGCTGAAAACCCCGAGCACAAGGCCGCCTGGCAACGGGTCGCCGGGCTGGTGAAAAATTCCATGGCTGACTTGCAATCAGTTGATCGGCGTAGCCCGGGTCAAATGCAGGCGGCACTCAAGGCCTTGCTGGATAAGCCTTCGCCAGTGCGTAAAAAAGCCCTGCAAGGCGCTGTGCTGCTGTTATTGCTCGGTCTGGGCGCCGCCGTGTTGGTAGACCGCGTAGTGCCGTTGGCAGGCTTGACGGCCGATCAATACACCGGCACTGGTGAACGCAAAACCATCGAGCTGTACGATGAGCCGCTGTCGGACTTGATCGATGCCTTGCGTCCCTACCAGGCCGGCGTGTTGCGCATCAGCCCAGAAGCCGCGCGGTTGCGGGTCTTTGGGGTATTCGCGCTGGACAACACCGCGCATACCTTGAGTGCACTGGCGCAAACCCTGCCGCTCAAAGTCACGCGCTATGGGCCGTGGTTGACGGTGATTGACGTGGTTCGTTAATTTTTAAATGGCGTGAGGGCAACGCCTCGCTACGCACGTTTTTTTATCGGCGTAGCTTGAGGGCGCTGGCCAGGCTGATCGCCAGTGGCAAGCGTGGCAACAACGTGGCCTGGTAAGCGTGGTACAAATCGCCCTTGCCGGGCCAGATGGTGGCCGATGGCAGGTTGTCCGGGCCCAGTTCGTGGTGCCAACTGCCGTTCTCACGGTCGGTCAGGTGCAGGTCGATGTAGTCCCAGAAGCGCTGATACCACACGTCATACTCAGGCTCGCCGGTGCGTTGGATCAGGGCCGTGGCCGCCGCTGCGGCTTCGGCGAGGGTCCAGTGCAGGCGCTCACGCACCTGCGGTTGATGGTTCCAGTCCAGCGTGTAAACAATCCCCGGTTCACCGTCCACCTGCCAGCCATAGCGGCAAGCGCTGGCGAACAAATGGCGGGCATCGTCCAGCAACCATTCAGGGTTTTCCAGGCCACGCTGCTTGCGTGCGGCTTCAAGGTGCAGCAACAGGCGCGCCCATTCAAACGCATGGCCCGGTGTCTTGCCAAAAGGGCGGAAAGGGTCGGCCGGGTTATCGATGTTGTAGTCGGGCAGCGCTTGCCACTGCGCATCGAAATGCTCAATGGGCAAGTAGCCGGACTGCGCGGCGTGTTGATGAATCACCCGATCGGCGATGCTCAAGGCGCGGTCGAGCCAGAGGTCTTCGTCGAGGACATCGGCCAGTGCCAGAAAGGTTTCGGTGCCATGCATGTTGCTGTTGGCCCCACGGTACAGCTCGCAGTCACTCCAGTCTTCGGCAAAGCTTTCCTGCAAGGCGCCTTGCTTTTCACACCAGAAATGACGCTCAAGAACACCCACGGCTTCTGCGAGCAATTCAGCAGCGCCCAGGCGTCCGGCCACCACCGCAGAGCTGGCGGCCAGGGCGACAAATGCATGCAGGTAGGCGTACTTGCGGCGGTTACCATCTTCGCCATTGGGGGTCGCAAACCAACCGCCATGATTGGCGTCTTGCAGCGCGCCGGCCAGTGCCGAGAGACCATGATCAATCAACGGCCCGCAGCCCGGCAGGCCCTGAATATGCGCCAGGGAAAAGCTGTGAACCATCCGCGCGGTGGTCACGGTATCCACCTGGGCATCGTTCGGGCGCTGGCCGAAGCGGTCGAGGCTGGCAAACCCAAGCGGCACGCGCGCAGCCTTGGCGAAATCCACCAGCGCTTGCCCCTGGTCGTGCAGCCACTGTTGATGGGAGGCAGAAGTCAGCCAGCTTTCGTTGGTACGCGTGAGATTGGTCATGTGCCACCTGTGGGGTTCTTGTTATTCAGCGCTCGCAGATTAAGAGATTGGCTCAAAAGCTGAAAGCTTTCATCTTCACAAGACGCCCGGTTGTCGCACAGCTGTTGGTTAAATCTCCGGGCCCCAGCGCTGCGACCAGTCGCCGTCCTCCTTGACCAGTTCGCGCAGCAGTTCGATGGCGTGTTGCAACGCCGGGCTGTCGCGTTCGCGTGAGTACACCAAATAGGTCGGGTAGCTGAACTCAGGGGCTTTGGGCACGCGCTCCAGAGCGCCGCTGTCCAGGTAACTTTTGACCACCCGGGTGCGAAAGTAGCCGCTGCCGCCGTTTTCCAGAATGAAATGCAAGGCCACCGGCCCCAGGTTAAAACTGATCGGCGCCCGGGCTTTATCTGGCAGGGCGGCGTCATGTTGACGGCGGAAGTCTTCACCCCAGTCCACGTATACATAAGGCTCGGGCAGGGCAGGGCGGCGAATCTGAATCAGTTTCTCTTCAAGCAACTGCTCAACTTGCATCCCCGGCCAATACTCAGGCTGATACACCAGCGCGGCATCCAGCAGGCCCATTTCGATCTGGCGCAACAGAAACTCACCGTCGCGAATCTGAATCCGCAAGGCGTGCTGGGTGAGGTGTTCTCGCAAGGTTTTCGCCCAGCTCAGAATCAGCGGGTTGCACAGGCTGACTTCACCGCCGATGTGCAGCATTTTGTGCAAGCCTTCGGGGCGCGGTACATCACGGCGGGCGGCCTCCCAGGTTTGCATCAGTTGATTGGCATAGACCACAAAGGCTTCGCCGTCCGGGGTCAGCTTGGCGCCGGCGCGGTTACGCACAAATAACCCGGTGCCGAGCAGGCTTTCGAGCTTTTGCACGCGGGCGGTCACGGCGGTCTGGGTGATGTGAAGTTTTTCAGCTGCTGCCGCGAGGCTGCCGCAGCGGACGATTTCGAGGAAGGTACGGGCCAGGTCGAGGTCCATGATCGTGCCTGTGAGCAAGGAGTGCTCAGTGTAAGGGCAATGTACGAAAAACACATGGACACTGTAGGAGTGAACTCGCCTCGCGATCTTTTATAAAGATCAAAAGATCGCGAGCAAGCTCGCTCCTACAGATTTTTTGCGGGTTAGAAGGTGTATTTAGTCGTCAGCGACAGGCTGCGTGGCTCGCCGTAGTAAACGGTGCTGAAGTTACCCAGGCCCGACAGGTACTTTTTGTCGAACACGTTGTTGGCGTTGAGGTTGAACGACAGGTGCTCGTTGTAATCGTAGCGGGTCATCAGGTTAACCAGCGCGTAGCTGTTCTGCTCGATGATGTCGTAGTCGCCTTTCGGGTCGTTCCAGATCCGCCCGTAGAACGGGCTCTGCCAGTTCACGCCACCGCCCACGGTGACTTTGTTCAACGCGCCTGGCAGGCGATAGGTGGTGAACACCCGTGCCACGTTTTCAGGCTTGGTGGTTTCCAGCGGGAAGCCATACAGGCGCTTGCCGTCATCGGTTTTGGTCTGGGCGTAGGTGTAGCCCGCCATGATGTTCCAGTCCGGCATCAACTCACCGGCCAGTTCAAACTCGATGCCTTTGGTTTTTGCTCCATCAACCGACTCGTAGAAGTCGCGACCGGTATCCGCGTCTGTGCCGGCGTAGATCGGCAGTTTTTTCTGCTCAGTGCGGAACACCGCCACGGTAGCGTTCAGGCGGCCGCCAAAGTATTCACCCTTCAAGCCGATTTCGTAGCTGTTGCCTTCGGTAGGTGGCAGGTTGGTGTTGGACTGGCTGCGCTCGGTCACCGGTTTGTAGATCGAGGTGTAGCTGGCATAGGTTGAGTAGGTGTCGTTCAGGTCATACACCACACCCGCGTAAGGCGTGACTTTGCCGTGTTGCTTGGAGGTGGTCTTGTTGTCGCTGAACGTCGATGACTGCACGTAATACTTGTAGGTGTCGTTGTACTGGAAGTCGCTCAGACGGCTGCCCAAAATGACCGACAAGTCATCGGCAGGCTTGAAGCGGGCAGCGATGTAGGCGCTGTTCTGGTTGGTGTTTTTCTCGTACTTGCCGTTTTTCGGGAAGTCCGGTTTCGGGTAATGGCCCTTCCAGTCAAAGATACTGCCCGGAACCTCACCGAACGCGCTGCCATCGAAGGTCGCGCCGGTTTGGCGTGACGATTGTGATGTGGCGCCGACAACCAGTTCATGTTCGCGGCCGAACAGGGTGAAAGGGCCAGTCGCATTGATGTCGGCGGTGGTTTGTACGCGATGGCCTTCCCACTTGCCCCAGTAAAAGAACATGCCCTCGCCAGTTACCGGGTCCGGGGTGCCGCCACTGGCCGAGCCCAGTTGGGTGTCGTGGTCGTTGGTTTGCTGATTCAGCGTGCCTTTGACCTTCCAGTCGTTGGCAAAGGTGTGTTCAAGGGAGGCGAAGGTGGTTTGCGCGACGACATCACGACGGCTCCAGTCCGTGGCCGGGTTGAACGAGCGGCTGAAGTCGGTCTTGCTGTAGTCCGAGAAGTAGTACGGGTTACCGGTCCAGGACGAGCCGCGTGGCTTGATTTTTTGATAGTCCATGCCGAAGGTGAACAGCGTGTCGGGGGTCAGATCGGCTTCGATGATGCCGTAGAACACGTCATTCTTTTTGGAATAATGGTCGCGGTACGAGTCCGCATCCTGGTACACCGCCACCACCCGGCCGCGCACGCTGCCGTCTTCATTCAACGGGCCGGAAATATCGCCTTCGGTGCGGTAATCATCCCATGAGCCGACGCTGCCGCTGACCGATGCCTTGAATTCGCGGGTCGGTTTCTTGCGGATCAGGTTGACCGTGGCCGAAGGCTCGCCCGAGCCGGACAGCAGGCCCGTTGCCCCCTTGATGATATCGACGCGGTCGTACAGGGCCATGTCGACCTTGGTAGCGCCTTCATCGAACACACCGTCGTACTGGCTGTTGACGCCGTCGTACTGGAAGTTGGTGATGGCGTAGCCACGCGCCGAGTATTCCATGCGGTCACTGTCGTAGGCCTGGGTAGAAATGCCCGGCGCATTGCGCAGCACATCGCCGATGCTCTGCGCGGCCTGGTCGTTCATCAACTGGCGAGTGATCACAGTCACGGTCTGCGGGGTTTCGCGGATCGACAACGGCAACTTGGTCGAACTGGCTGTAGCGCCTGTGGTGTAAGAGCCGGAGTCTTCAGTGATCAGCGTGTTGCCCAGACCCTTGCCGGTAATGGTCGTGGCGCCCAGCTCCAGGCCTTTGCCCTGGTGGGTGTTGATAATCACTGTATTGCCATTGAGCTGATAGGAAATCCCGCTGCCTTGCAGCAGGGTTTCCAGTGCCTGGATGGGCTCAAGCGAACCCGACACCGAATGCGATTTGATCCCTTGCACCTGATCCGGGCTGTACAGCACTTGCAGGTTGGCCTGCTTGCCAAATTCGTTCAGTGCGCTGGCCAGCGATTGTGCCGGAATGTTCACCGCGACCGGGGCGGCCTGTACCAGTGAAGAGCCTAGTAAAACCGATGCCACAAAGGCGCTGGACAACAGGGTGCGGCGCACAGTCTGACGCTGGGTAGCGATCGCGAGAGGTGTCCGGCTCAAGGTTGGTCGTTGCATGTCGTGCCTAGGCTCCGTAGAAAAATTCTTTCTTGTTAATGGGAATAGTTATTAGACGCAGCACGATTAAAAAACCGGATAAAAGTTCCTGAAAAAAATAAGTCGATCCCCCAAAACGGTTCGAACTGGGAATTACGCCACGTCCAGCGCCGTGCTGACCTTGCCGCTGTCCATGCGCACCAATTGATCGGCAACGTCGAAATAACGGTCGTCGTGGGAGATCACGATGATGGTTTTACCCAGGCGCTTAAGGTCCGGCAGCAGTTCGGTGTAGAAAATCCGCCTGAAGGTCGGGTCCTGGTCGGCCGCCCATTCGTCAAACACCAGCACCGGGCGCTCTTCCAGCCAGGCGTTGACCAGAGCCAGGCGCTTGCGTTGCCCGGTCGAGAGGTCGGTGGTGCTGAACTGGCCGTCGGTGATGCTGACCTTGTGCGCAATTTCCAGGCGCTTGAGGTACTGCTCGGCGTCCTGGGGGATGTGCATGTCGCCTTGCACCACGTCATTGAACAGGTAGTAGTCGGCAAAAATAGTGGTGAACAACTGCCGATAGTCATCGCGGGTTTCAGCTGACACGGGCTGGCCATTTAGGCGGATCTCACCCTGTTGCGGTGCATACAGGCCCAGCAGCAACTTGATCAGGGTGGTTTTGCCGCAGCCGTTTTCGCCGACGATAAACACAATGTCGCCTTGCTTGATCGTCAGGTTTACCGGGCCGAGGCGGAACGGGGCGCTGCCGTCCACGGGCGGGAAGCTGTAGCTAACGTCCAGCAGTTGCAGGCTGTTGAGGGTCTTGTCAGGGGCGTCCTGGGCGTTGAGCAGCAGGTGCGGCTCGGGCGAGTTGAACTGTTCGGACAAGTCGGCAATGCGCCGGAAGGCGATTTGCGCACGACTGATGATCGGCAGGGTGCTGATCAAGTGTTCCAGCGGGCCTTTCATGTACAGCAACACCAGGACAAAACCGCTGATGACCTCGGGGTTGCCGCTAGGCCAAAACGACTGCATGGCCAGCGCCAGGCCGATGACCACGAAAAACAGCATCGAGCCGAGGCTTTTGGCGATGACAAAAGTGTTGATCGAGCGCACCTGAATGTCGCAGATTTTTTGCGCCGTGCGCTGAATGCCGGAGACAAACATCCGTTGCCGACGCGGGCGGTGGATACGCAGTTCCTTGGCACCTTCGGCAATCGCGTTGTAATGCTTTTGCAACTCGTCTTCGGCTTCACGGGCTTCGGCAAACCCATTGAGGCCGTAGCCGCGGGCGATGTACTGGATCACCGTACCGATGGCAATGGCCACCAGCATCATCACAAACATCGGCCACGACAGCATGGCCAGATAGCCCATGCAGCCCAGGGTCACGGTCAGCGAAATCGCCAGTGGGGCGAAGGCAAAGGCGAAGTCGCTGATGGTGTCGACGTCATGGGTCAGTACCGGAATCAGCCGGTGGCTGCGGTAACGTTCAATGTGCGAGATGGGCGCCGAAAGCACCTTTTCGCCGAGCTCTCGGCGCAGGGTGGCAATGATGTGCTGGCCGACATAATTGCTGCCGATGTCGGAACAAATACTGCTGATCAGCGCCAGCACGCACAGCCCGGCAAACAGCGCGACCACCTGTTGGGTGAGCCCGCTTTCGGCGTGCAGGGCACTGTTGATGGTCGCCAGCAGCACCGTCACGCTTAACCCGCCAATCATGCCCAGCACAATTGACAGGCTGACGATCAAACGAAAAGGCTTGAGCAGAATAAACAGTTCTCGAAGAACCCCGGGCGATGTCCGGGGCGTGGCAGGCTGGCTCATAAACAAGAGTTCCTTGGCTCAAGGGAAGGGCAGTCTCTTGTGAACGAGTGATTGGGGTGGGGATTTAGCCGCTGTAACAGGTTGAGAATGAACCTGTGGGAGCGGGCTTGCTCGCGATAGCATCACCGGGGACGACAGACAAACTGAGCCGCCCGTATCGCGAGCAAGCCCGCTCCTACAATAAGGTTATGGGCTTTAAAGATCGCGCTCAACCCTGAAGCCGATCCAGTCGCCACGGGTTTGCGGATAGATGTCGTTACGGTTGCCCGAGCGTGAGAACACCGGGGCTTCGCCCCAGTCATTGCCGCGGATCTGCATCAGTTCGCCCGCGCACTCAGTCACCCAGGCGCTGCCATCGGTGGGTGCGCCCACGTAGTCGTTGTGTTTGCAGTCTGCGAGCCATTCGTACACGTTGCCGTGCATGTCGTACACGCCAAAGGCGTTGGCCGGGTAGCTGCCGACCGGCGAGCTGTAGCTGTAGCCATCTGCAGGGCCGTAGGTATTGGCATGCTTGGCGATGCTGTAGGGCTTGCCTTCATCCATCGGGAACGGGAAAGGCCCGGTCGATCCGGCCCTGGCGGCGTATTCGCGGGTGGCCTCGCTGACCATGCGGTACGGCTTGCCGGTCTTTTTTGCCAGCCAGCTGACATATTGCTTAACGTCTTCAAAGTCCATGCACACCGCGGGCTGACGCGGCCCCTGCGGGTAGCTGGGTTTGCTCGCCGTGCATTTGCGCCCGAGGCGGTCGTCGCCGTCGGCAATCTTGACCCCGGTTTCCTTGATATACGCATCAAATTCACCTGCCGTGACTTGAAAGCGACTGATCGCTACCGGCTTGCTGAAGGTCACGGTGTGCATCGGGCCTTCATCGGGCTCGCGGCCAACTTCATCGTCGGGGGTGCCCATGACAAAACTGCCCGCCGGCAGCACCACCATTTGCGGGCAGTTTTTACAGTCTTGAAAGACCGTGCCCGGTTCGGCAGCCGGGGCGGCGTGGGCCAAGGCGGGCAGGGTACTGGCGAACAACAGGCAATACAGCGGTTTTAGCGTGGGCATGGTTAAACACTTCACTGGGAGATAGGGTTGGCGGCTTTTTGCACGGTGTCCCAGACCCGCAGGAAATTACCGCCCCAAAGCTTGGCGATGTCGGCTTCTGAATAGCCGCGCTGGAGCAGCTCGGCGGTGACATTGCGCGTCTCGCTCACGTCTTTCCAGCCTTCCAGGCCGCCGCCATCGTTGAAGTCAGAGCTGATGCCGACATGGTCGATGCCGATTTTTTTCACCGCGTAGTCAATGGCATCGCCGTAGTCTTTCAAGGTGGCTTTGGGCTCATGCTCGACGATGTCGTACAGCCCGCTGGCGTATTGGCCGAAACGTTGTTCTGGCCACACGGTAATGATCGCGTCACCGGGCATCAGGGCCATTTCGAGGTTGTGTAAGGGCGGCAAATCAAACTGGCTGCGCAGGGTATTGAGCTTGTCCTGGCTGGCCTGGCTCAGCGGGCGCAGGTAAGTGCCGAAACCGACAATTTGCACCACGCCGCCGGTGTCTTTGATCCGTTGCATGTCCTTGTCACTGAGGTTGCGCGGGATGTCGACCAGCGCCCGTGGGGCAGAGTGCGACGCCACCAGTGGGGTGCGGCTGAGCTGGCTGACTTGCTCCAGCGCGTTGCTCGACATTTGCGAAACGTCGATGATCACGCCCAGATCGTTCAAGCGCTTGACGGCCTGCTTGCCGATGTCTGACAGACCGTTCAGGGCGTCGGGGGTGTCATTGAAAAAGGGCAGCGGGCGTGAAGAGTCGGCCCAGTCGTTGTTGCCGACATAGCTGAAGCCGAACATGCGCATGCCGCGCGCGGTCCATTTGTCCAGTTGGTTGAGGTCATTACCCAATGGGTAGGCGTTGAGCATGCTGATAAAAATCGCAAACTTGCCTTCGCCGTGCAGACGCCGAAAATCATCCGGGGTGTAGGCAATCGCCACTTGCTCGGGAAAGTCACGCACCATGGCGCTGATGATGGTGTAGCGCACCTCTTGATCATTACGCGCGGCGTCGACAAAGCCTGCGGTTGGGCGGTGCGGGGCGTTCGGGCCGTTCCAGATTTCTGGCCAGCCGAAGATCGTCAGCGCGGCGCCCGACAACCGGCCTTTGGCTGCCTTGACCAGGTCGAACTGGCCGGGGCCGTCTTTGTCGGCTTCATTGCCTGCGCTGCCGAACTCCAGCGGCACGGTGATATGGCTGTCGAATGACAGCAGGCGGTTTTGCAGTTCATCGGCCTGTTTGACGATGTTCAGCGGGTAGCCGGCATTGCCTTTGTAAAACGCGTCCCAAGCCAAAAATCCGCCGCCGATGGCCACGGCCAGCGCCAGAGGAATACCGATAAACAGGGCTTTTTTGCTGCGTGATTTAGTCATCGCTATCTCAGTAGAAATCCGCCGCTATACGGCCTTTGCTATCAGGAGGGGACGAGGGGATGACGCAGAAATTTAGACGGGGGTTTGGGGCGTTAGAGTGATCGTTCTATCTGTGGAACGATCTAATTCAAAATTGTCATCTAGTGATATGGGTGATGCGAATCTATAGTGGTTGCCATGCATGACAGGAGGTGCAACATGAAAAACATTATGGGTCTCAACACCGCGCCACGAGGTCATTGGGTCGGCGATGGCTTCCCGGTGCGCACGTTGTTTTCCTACGACTCTATGGGCAAGCACATCAGCCCGTTCCTTTTGCTG
This sequence comes from Pseudomonas sp. FSL R10-1350, assembly GCF_009600525.1. Taxonomy (NCBI): domain Bacteria; kingdom Pseudomonadati; phylum Pseudomonadota; class Gammaproteobacteria; order Pseudomonadales; family Pseudomonadaceae; genus Pseudomonas; species Pseudomonas sp. FSL R10-1350. The sequence continues at coordinate 12,161 of NZ_WIVR01000020.1, read as the reverse complement.
GATTACGCGGGCCCAGCCGAGTTCACGCCGACCACTGAGCGTCGTGGCGTCGGGCAACACCCGCATCGCGGCTTCGAGACAGTGACCATCGTCTATAAAGGCGAAGTTGAACACCGTGACTCCACCGGCAACGGCGGGATCATCGGGCCCGGTGATGTGCAGTGGATGACGGCAGCGTCCGGCATCCTTCACGAAGAGTTCCACTCCGAGGCGTTTGCCCGCAGTGGCGGTGCACTGGAAATGGTCCAGCTGTGGGTGAATCTGCCCGCCAAGGACAAAATGGCCAAGCCGGGTTACCAAGGCATTCTGGACCGCGAAATTCCACAGTTGGCGCTCAAGGACAATGCCGGCACCTTGCGTTTGATTGCCGGTGAGTACGATGGCACACGTGGCCCGGCGCGTACGTTCACTGACATCGATGTGTGGGACATACGCCTGAACGCGGGCAAGTCGGCAACCTTTGACCTGCCTGCGGGCCGCAACTCGGCGCTGGTTGTGCTGCACGGCTCGGTCGAGGTTAATGGCGCGCAGGCAGTGGGCGAAGGCCAACTGGCGCTGTTCAAACGTGAAGGCACGCAGATAAAACTGCACGCCAGCCACGATGCCGTGTTGTTGATTCTCAGCGGTGAGCCGATCGACGAGCCCATCGTTGGTCACGGGCCATTTGTGATGAACAGCGAGGCTGAGATTCATCAGGCGTTCAGGGACTTCCAGTCGGGCAAGTTTGGCCGGATGTAACCCAGGATCTTGTAGTCGCTGACGAGGTACGAAGGCTGCGATGGGTTGCGCAGCGACCCCAATCGGCGGTCCTGCGGCCCGCATCGCAGCCTTCGTGCCTCGTCAGCGACTACGGGGTTTTTTGTAACAGCTCGCGAAATTGCGCCAAGGGCACTGGCCTGCTGTGCAGATAGCCCTGATACAAATGGCAGTCCAGTGTTTGCAAATACGTCAACTGCGCCAGTTGCTCAACGCCTTCAGCCACCACGGTCAGGCCGAGACTATGGGCCATGGCGGCGATGGCGCGGATAATCTCGGCATCGTTGGGGTCCTGGATTGCGTCACGCACAAACGACTGGTCAATTTTCAGGGTGTCGACCGGCAAGCGCTTGAGATGGGTCAGGGAGGAATAACCGGTGCCGAAGTCGTCCATCGCAAAGCTGGCGCCCAGGGCGATCAACTGGTGCATTTTTTCGATGGTGTCTTCCAGGTTTTGAATCACGATGCCTTCGGTGACTTCCAATTTGAGCATCGAGTAGGGCAGGTGGTGATTCAACAGGCTGCGTTGGACCCGCTCAACAAAGTCGCTCTGCAAAAATTGCCGTGGGCTGATGTTGACGCACAGGCTGAAACCCTCCGGGTCGAGCAGGCCTTCTTTGAGCAGTTCGCTGAAAGCACGGCACGCCTCATCGAGCACCCAGGTGCCCGCTTCCAGAATCAGACCGCTGTCTTCGAGGATTTTAATAAACTCGCTGGGTGACTGCGGTCCCAGCTCCGGGTGCGTCCAGCGCAGCAAGGCTTCAGCGCCCACGATGCGGTTGCTGCGGGCATCGACTTGCGGTTGAAAGTGCAGGCTGAATTCGCTGCGGGCCAGCGCCTGGCGCAAATCGCTTTCCATGCGCATGCGCTGGCTGGCGGCGGTCTGCATTTCAAAGTGAAACAGTTGCGTGGTGTTGCGCCCGGCATCCTTGGCCCGGTACAGCGCAATGTCGGCGCGCTTGAGCAGGTCGGCCGGGTTGGCGCCGTGGTCGGGAATCAGCGCGATACCAATGCTGGGCGTCACTTGCAGGCGCTGGCCGTCGAGGAACATCGGTTCAGCGAGCAATTGTCGAATGGTGTCGGCGATATGGCACACCGCGTCAGTGACCTCTTGCTGCGAGCCTTTAAGCCCGGTCAGCAGCACCACGAATTCATCACCACCCAAACGGGCCACGGTGTCTTCGCTGCGCACGCTGGCTTCCAGGCGCGCGGTGATGATGCGCAACACCGAATCGCCCACCGGGTGCCCCAATGAGTCGTTGATGTGCTTGAAGTGATCAAGGTCCAGAAACAACAGCGCACCGCGCAAATCATGGCGCTTGAGCAGTGAGGTCTGCTGGCTCAGGCGGTCCATCAGCAGGGCGCGGTTCGGCAGGTTGGTCAAAGGGTCGTGGTACGCCAAGTGCCGGACTTGCGCCTGGGCGCTTTTCAATTGGCTGATGTCGCGGGCGGTCAGCAGCAAGCAGGGCGCCTCGTTTAGGGTAATCAGCTCTATTGAAATTTCGACCGTGAGCGGGCTGCCGTTCTTGGCCCGGCCAAGCACTTCGCGGTTGCTGATGCGGCCCTTTTCACGCAGTTCATCAAGCAGCGCCTGACGCTTCGAACTGTCGCCCCAAATTCCCAGCTCATACGGGCTGCGGCCAATCACTTCGTCGCTGCTGTAGCCAGTCAACCGGGTGAAGCCGTCGTTGACTTCAAGGTAACGACCGCTCACCAGTTCGCTGATGGTGATGGCGTCGGGGCTTGAGTGAAAAGCCTTGGCGAATTTTTCTTCGCTGGCCTTGAGCGCGGCTTCGGCCCGCTGTTGCTGGGTAATGTCGCGCAGGGTGGTGACGATGCACGGCTGGCCATTGACCTCGATGTGGCGGCTGGACAATACGCAGGTCAGCGGTTCGCCATTTTTGTGGTGCAAGGTTAACGCCGGGTTGGTCTGTGCCGGGGCGCGGATAATGCGCTGTAACTGGCGCAGGTGCTGGGCGCTGGCGTCGGTCAGGGCGCTGCTGGTGTCTGCACCTTCTTGCAGGTCGGCCACGGTCCAGCCAAAGGTCTGGGTGAAGCTGGTGTTGATTTCGATAAAGTGCGCGCTGTCTGCGAGCATCACGCAAATGGGGTCGGGGCTGGTCTGGAAGACACTGGCAAACTTTTCTTCTGAGGCGCTCAAGCGCTGTTCGCGCTCTACCTGGTCGGTGATGTCGAGCAAAGTGCCGGCCATGCGCAGCGGTTTGTCCGCTGCATCGCGGTACAGCCGGGCACGGCTTTCCAGGTAGCGTGAGGCGCCGTGAGCCAGCGGCACACGGTAAGTCAGTTGGTAATTGCCGGCCGGGCCTTCGCGCAGCGAGCGGTAGGCATTGCGCATGTTGAAGCGTTCTTCTTCGGGCACGCCTTCAAAAAACGCGTCAAATGATTCGTTGAACGGCTCTGCGGGCAGGCCATGCAGTTGAGCGGCGCGGGCCGAGCCATACAGGCGGCCGGTGGGGATGTGCCAGTCCCAAGTGCCCAGTTGCGCCGAGTCGAGTGCAAGGTCCAGGCGTTCCTGGCTTTCAATCAGCGCTTGCTCGGCTTCTTTGCGTAGACGGTTGTCGACGAAGGTGCTGATCAGGTACGCCTCGCCCTCCAGTTCGACTTTTTGCGCGCTCAGCATGCCTTCATGAAACTGACCGTGACGGTCGGCCAATTGCACTTCCAGAGTGATCGGTGCGTTCTGCTGACTGACGGCTTTGGTGAATTGCAGGCGCTGCGCCGGGTCTGGCCAGATGCCCAGCTCAACCGTGGTACGGCCAATGGCTTCGGCGGCGGTCCAGCCCAACTGGCTTTCAAAGCTATGGTTGGCTTCGCTGATCAGCCCGTCTTCGATGCGTACCAGCAAAACCATGTGCGGTGACAGCTGAAACAGCGTCGAAAAGCGTTGCTCTGAACTGTTCAGCGCTTGCTGGCGCTGACGTTGCAGGGTGACGTCGCGAATCACCCCCATGATCCGTGGGTTCGGGTCATCGCCGGGGACCTGGCTGCCGTGAATCTCCAGCCAGTGCAGGCTGCCATCAGGCCAGCGCACCCGGTAATGAATGGGTTTTAGTAATTGCTTGCCGTTGATAATCGCGTCGAAGGCCTGTTGGGCCTTGGGCCAGTCGTCAAAGGGCAGGGAGGCCAATTGCTGAAGGTTACCGGGCAGCGCAAGGGCTGAATCAAAGCCAAAAAAAACGTGGGCTCCATTCGACCAATGCAAGTCGCCACTGTTGAGTTCCCAGCACCAGGCGCCCAGTTGGGCTGCGTTCATGGCGGTGAGCAGTTGCGTGGCACTCAGCGCGTGATTGTCCAGGGCTGACAGGTCGATATCAGACGCATCAGGGGCAGGGTGCAGCGCATCCGTGGGGTTTGACATTGACTGCAGTCCTTGGGCTGAAAATCTTGAAAACGATCCATGCCTGAACCGGTGTTTTCAGGGTTGCTCAGTGTGCAGCGTGTCGACTTGGGCATCCAGCAGTGTCATGAAAGCGTGTGCGGCGTTCGACAAAGTTCTTTCGGTGTGCACGATATAGCCTAGTTGACGTGTCAGTTGTATGCCCGGCAAGGCGATTGAGGCCACTTGTTCATCGAGCATGGTGCGCGGCAACACGCTCCATGCCAGACCGATGGACACCATCATCTTGATGGTTTCCAGGTAGTTGGTGCTCATGGCGATATTGGGTGTGAGGCCCTGGCCTTCAAACAGGCGCTGCACGATATGGTGAGTAAAGGTGTTGCCCCCCGGAAACACCGCCGGGTGGTGAGCAATGTCCGACATGCTCACGCTGGCTTGCTGAGTGAGGCTGTGCTCGGGCGCCACCACGAAATCCAGCGGGTCGTCCCACACCGGCACCGCGCGAATCAGCGAGTGAGGTTCCGGCGCCAGGGTGATAACGGCCAATTCGGCGCGGCCATGGAGAATTTCTTCGTAGGCAACTTCTGAATCCAGGAACTGAATATCCAGCGCAACTTTGGGATACGTGCGGGTGAACTCACGTAGCAACGGCGGCAAACGGTGCAGGCCGATATGGTGACTGGTGGCCAGAGTCAGGCGTCCGCTGACTTCACCATTAAGGTTGTTGAGCGCCCGTCGGGTGTCATCCAGCACGTTGAGAATCTGGTAGGCGCGTGGCAGCAACGCCCGGCCTGCCTCGGTCAAACTGACCTCGCGACCCAGCCGGTCAAACAGTCGCAGCTTGAGTTGCTGCTCAATGCTGGCGATGCGTTTGCTGATCGCAGGCTGGGTTAAAAACAACCGTTCGGCGGCGCCAGAGAAGCTTCCGGTTTCTGCAATGGCGATGAAAGCGTTGAGATTCGCGAGATCCATCTAGGTGAATTCCTGTTGGTTATCCAAAGCATAAAAAATATGAATTTGAGTTATTCACTGTAACCCCATAGCATCGACCTCACAAGCCAAGTGGTTATTGGCATAGAAAGTAGCTGATGAGGAAACCGTCTGATGGCCGGCAAAACGCTCTACGACAAGCTCTGGGATTCGCATTTGGTCAAACAGCGCGACGATGGTTCGGCGCTGATCTACATCGACCGTCATATCATTCACGAAGTGACGTCGCCGCAAGCCTTTGAGGGCCTGCGTCTGGCCGGGCGCAAGCCTTGGCGCATCGATGCCAACATCGCGACCCCGGACCACAACGTACCGACCACGCCAGAGCGCAAGGGTGGGATCGAAGCGATTGCTGACCAGGTTTCCCGTTTGCAGGTGCAAACCCTCGACGACAACTGCGACGAGTACGGCATCACTGAATTCAAGATGAACGACGTCCGCCAAGGCATCGTGCACGTGATTGGCCCGGAGCAGGGCGCCACCTTGCCGGGCATGACCGTCGTTTGCGGCGACTCGCACACCTCGACCCACGGCGCGTTTGGCGCATTGGCTCATGGTATCGGCACCTCCGAGGTTGAGCATGTGCTCGCCACGCAGTGCCTGGTCGCGAAAAAAATGAAGAACATGCTGGTCTTGGTCGAAGGGCAATTGCCGTTCGGCGTGACCGCCAAAGACATCGTGCTGGCCGTGATTGGCAAAATCGGCACCGCTGGCGGTAATGGCCACGCCATTGAATTTGCCGGTAGCGCGATTCGCGACTTGTCGGTAGAAGGCCGCATGACCATCTGCAACATGTCGATTGAAGCCGGTGCCCGTGTGGGCCTGGTGGCTGCCGACGAAAAAACCGTGGCGTACGTCAAGGGTCGTCCGTTCGCACCCAAAGGCGCTGAGTGGGACTTGGCCGTAGAAGCCTGGAAAGACCTGGTGTCGGATGCCGACGCCACGTTCGACACCGTGGTTGAACTCGATGCAGCCCAGATCAAGCCGCAGGTGAGCTGGGGTACTTCGCCAGAAATGGTCTTGGCCGTGGATCAGAACGTGCCGGATCCGGCGCAGGAAGCTGACTTGGTCAAGCGTGGCTCGATTGAGCGTGCCTTGAAGTACATGGGCTTGAGCGCCAATCAGGCGATCACCGACATCCAGCTGGACCGCGTATTCATTGGTTCGTGCACCAACTCGCGGATCGAAGACTTGCGCGCTGCGGCAGTGATTGCCAAAGGCCGCAAAGTGGCTTCGACCATCAAGCAGGCGATTGTGGTGCCAGGTTCGGGCCTGGTTAAAGAACAGGCCGAGGCTGAAGGCCTGGACAAAATCTTCCTCGAAGCCGGTTTTGAATGGCGTGAGCCAGGTTGCTCGATGTGTCTGGCCATGAACCCGGACCGTCTGGAGTCGGGCGAGCACTGCGCTTCGACCTCCAACCGTAACTTCGAAGGCCGTCAGGGTGCCGGTGGTCGTACTCACCTGGTGAGCCCGGCCATGGCCGCTGCCGCGGCGGTAAACGGTCGCTTTATCGACGTCCGTGAATTGATTTAAGGAGCGCAGCATGAAAGCTTTTACCCAGCACACCGGGCTTGTCGCACCTTTGGATCGCGCCAACGTCGACACCGACCAGATCATCCCGAAACAGTTTTTGAAGTCGATCAAACGCACCGGCTTTGGCCCGAACCTGTTTGACGAGTGGCGCTACCTGGACGTGGGCCAGCCTTACCAGGACAACTCCAAGCGCCCCTTGAACAAGGACTTCGTGCTCAACGCCGAGCGCTATCAGGGCGCCAGCGTGTTGTTGGCCCGTGAAAACTTCGGCTGCGGCTCCAGCCGTGAACACGCCCCTTGGGCCCTGGAAGAGTACGGCTTTCGCAGCATCATCGCGCCGAGCTACGCCGACATCTTCTTCAATAACAGCTTCAAAAACGGCCTGTTGCCGATTATTTTGAGCGACGCTGAAGTGGACGAGCTGTTCGCCCAGGTTGAAGCTACGCCGGGTTATCAGCTCAACATCGACCTGCAAGCCCAGACCGTGACCCGTCCTGACGGTAAAGTGTTGAACTTTGAGATCGATGCATTCCGCAAGCATTGCCTGCTCAACGGCCTCGATGACATCGGCTTGACCTTGCAGGACAGCGATTCGATTGCAGCGTTTGAAAGCAAGCACCGCGCAAGCCAGCCATGGTTGTTCCGTGACGCTTGATAAGCGTATTTTTTGAAGTGTGAGAGCGGGCTTGCTCGCGAGGATAAACCCCGGTTTGTCTCTTGAACCGAGGCGCCTGAATCGCGAGCAAGCCCGCTCCCACGGTTTTTTTAAAATTTTCAGGATGCGCCTGCGGGGGCATCAACCGACAAGACAGAGGAACACATGAGCAAGCAGATTCTGATTCTCCCAGGCGACGGTATTGGCCCAGAAATCATGGCTCAGGCAGTTAAAGTGCTTGAACTGGCCAATGACAAGTTTCAGCTCGGCTTTGAGCTGACTCACGACGTGATCGGCGGCGCAGCCATCGACAAGCACGGCGTGCCGCTGGCTGACGAGACCCTGGAGCGTGCTCGTGCTGCTGACGCTGTATTGCTGGGCGCCGTGGGTGGCCCGAAGTGGGACACCATCGAACGTGATATTCGCCCTGAGCGCGGCCTGTTGAAAATCCGTTCGCAGCTGGGCCTGTTCGGTAACCTGCGTCCGGCCATTTTGTACCCGCAACTGGCTGACGCATCGAGCCTCAAGCCTGAAATCGTTGCAGGCCTGGACATCCTGATCGTTCGTGAGCTCACGGGCGGTATCTACTTCGGCGCGCCGCGCGGTACTCGCGAGCTGGAAAACGGCGAGCGTCAGTCGTATGACACGCTGCCGTACAGCGAAAGCGAAATCCGCCGCATTGCCCGCGTCGGTTTCGACATGGCCCGTGTGCGTGGCAAAAAGCTGTGTTCGGTCGACAAAGCCAACGTATTGGCCTCAAGCCAACTGTGGCGTGAAGTGGTCGAGCAAGTGGCCAAGGACTACCCGGACGTAGAGCTGAGCCACATGTATGTCGACAACGCGGCCATGCAACTGGTGCGTGCACCCAAGCAGTTCGACGTAATCGTCACCGACAACATGTTCGGCGACATCCTGTCTGACGAAGCCTCGATGCTCACAGGTTCCATCGGCATGCTGCCGTCGGCCTCGCTGGATGCCAACAACAAAGGCATGTACGAGCCGTGCCACGGTTCGGCGCCGGACATCGCCGGCAAAGGCATTGCCAACCCGCTGGCGACCATTTTGTCGGTGTCGATGATGCTGCGTTACAGCTTCAATCAGCAGGCTGCCGCTGACGCCATCGAGCAGGCCGTGAGCCTGGTTTTGGACCAGGGACTGCGTACCGGTGACATCTGGTCGACCGGTTGCACCAAGGTCGGTACACAGGAAATGGGCGATGCAGTAGTCGCGGCGCTACAGAATCTGTAATCTCTCGGGCCCGTTACTTCCTGTTGGTGGAAGTAACGACCCCACTTTTTGTTAAAGGTGTAGTTGCGATGAAACGTGTAGGTCTTGTCGGTTGGCGCGGTATGGTTGGTTCCGTGCTCATGCAGCGGATGCTGGAAGAGCAGGATTTCGATCTTATTGAGCCGGTGTTTTTCACTACCTCCAATGTCGGTGGGCAGGGTCCTTCCGTGGGCAAAGACATTGCCCCGCTGAAGGATGCTTACAGCATTGAAGAGTTAAAAACCCTCGATGTGATTCTGACCTGCCAGGGCGGCGACTACACCAATGAGGTGTTCCCAAAGCTGCGTGAGGCGGGTTGGCAAGGTTACTGGATCGATGCGGCGTCGAGCCTGCGCATGCAGGATGACGCGGTCATTATTCTGGATCCGGTCAACCGCAAGGTCATCGACCAGCAGCTGGATGCAGGCACCAAGAACTACATCGGTGGCAACTGCACCGTCAGCTTGATGCTGATGGGCCTTGGCGGTCTGTTCGAAGCCGGTCTGGTCGAGTGGATGAGCGCCATGACTTATCAGGCGGCTTCCGGTGCCGGTGCGCAGAACATGCGTGAGCTGATCAAGCAGATGGGCGCCACCCACGCTGCGGTCGCCGATCAACTGGCTGACCCGGCCAGCGCCATTCTCGATATCGACCGCCGTGTGGCCGAAGCCATGCGCAGCGATGCCTACCCGACCGAGAACTTCGGCGTGCCATTGGCTGGCAGCTTGATCCCGTGGATCGACAAAGAACTGCCAAACGGCCAGAGCCGCGAAGAGTGGAAAGCGCAAGCTGAGACTAACAAGATCCTGGGTCGCTTCAAAAACCCGGTTCCGGTTGACGGCATCTGCGTGCGTATCGGTGCGATGCGTTGCCACAGCCAGGCCTTGACCATCAAGCTGAACAAAGATGTGCCGATTGCGGACATCGAAGGTTTGATCAGCCAGCACAACCCTTGGGTCAAACTGGTGCCGAACCAGCGTGAAATCAGCATGCAAGAGCTGAGCCCGACCAAGGTTACAGGCACCCTGAACGTGCCGGTTGGCCGTCTGCGCAAGCTGAACATGGGTTCGCAGTTCCTCGGTGCATTCACCGTGGGCGACCAGTTGCTGTGGGGTGCGGCTGAGCCGTTGCGCCGCATGCTGCGGATTCTGCTGGAGCGTTAATCGCCCCGGTTGCAATGAAAACCCGCGTCTCGCAAGGGCCGCGGGTTTTTTTATCCATGCGCTATTGTCATCCATGGCGCTACAAAGCGCTGTCCGTTGCCTCCATCGGTGGCTCCCGGTACAGTGCCGCTCCCCACGTTTCGCCTGAGGTAGACACATGAACCAGTCCTTTGATATCGCCGTCGTCGGCGCCACCGGCACTGTCGGCGAAACACTTGTGCAAATCCTTGAAGAGCGCGACTTCCCGGTTGCCAACTTGCATCTGCTGGCCAGCAGCGAGTCGGCCGGCAGTTCGGTGCCTTTTCGGGGTAAAAACGTTCGAGTGCGTGAAGTCGACGAATTCGATTTCAGCAAAGCCAAACTTGTATTTTTTGCCGCTGGCCCTGCCGTAACCTTGAGCTTTGCCGCCAAGGCCCGTGCTGCCGGTTGCAGCGTGATCGATTTGTCGGGCGCATTGCCAGCCGACCAGGCCCCGCAAATCGTGCCTGAGTCCAATGGGCATATCCTGGCCGGGCTTGCGCAGCCGTTCCAGATCAGCAGCCCAAGCCCTTCGGCCACCGCGCTGGCGGTGGTGCTGGCGCCACTGCGTCAATTGCTGGACTTGCAGCGCGTCACGGTCACCGCTTGCCTGGCGGTCTCGGCCCAAGGTCGCGAAGCGGTGTCTGAGTTGGCCCGCCAAACCACGTCACTGCTGAATATGCACCCGCTGGAAACCCGTTTCTTCGACCGCCAGATGGCATTTAACCTGTTGGCGCAGGTGGGCAAACCGGATGAACAGGGGCATGTGCCGCTGGAAAAACGCCTGGTCACCGAGCTGCGTGAAGTGCTCGGCATGCCGGGCCTGAAAGTTTCCGTGACGTGCATTCAAGCTCCGGTATTTTTTGGCGATAGCTATAGTGTGTCGTTACAACTGGCTGCGCCGGTTGACCTGCAGGCCGTCAATGCTGCGCTTGAAGCCGGTGAGGGGATTGAGTGGGTAGAGGCCGATGACTACCCGACAGCCGTAGGCGATGCGGTGGGGCAGGACGTGGTGTATGTCGGCCGCGTTCGCCACGGTGTCGATGACGCCAGTGAACTAAATCTGTGGCTGGCGTCAGATAACGTACGCAAAGGTGCGGCATTGAACGCCGTACAACTGGCTGAGTTGTTGATAAAAGACCCACTGTAAAAGATACTTGGCGTCGCTATTTGGCGGGTTTGCCGAGGCGGCGTCGCAGTCAAGCTGCTGTCAGGGCTTACAGATTCAATGAGGCAATGCGCGGGCCGATGACAGCCCTCGACTGTCGTCAGGCAGCAGCTTTACAGGTCTCGTGGGACGAGGCCTGTACCAATAAGGAAGAGGCTATGGTTCAGGTTCGCAAATTAGTGTTAGCAATAGCCGCCGCTTCGGCGCTGTCATCCGGTATGGCGCAGGCACTTGGGCTCGGCGAGCTGACCCTGAAGTCGACGCAGAACCAGCCGCTGCTGGCCGAGATCGAGCTGCTGGACGTCAAGGACCTGAGCGCTGCCGAAGTAGTGCCAAGCTTGGCCCCGGCAGACGAATTTACCAAAGCCGGGGTGCCGCATCCGGCGTATCTGAACGACCTGCGTTTTACCCCGGTGATCAATCCCAATGGCAAGAGCGTGTTGCGGGTAACCTCCAGCCAACCGTTGTCGGAACCTTTCGTAAAATTTCTGGTGCAAGTCATGTGGCCCAATGGCCGCTTGATGCGTGACTACAGCGTCCTGCTGGACCCTGCTAAATATTCGCCACAAACCGCAGCCGCCGCGGCGACAGCTCCGGCTAGCGCAGCCAGCACTGCCGGCGGGGAAGCAGGGCAATACACCACGTCTGCTCGTGACACCTTGTGGGAAATTGCCGCCAAGGCGCGCAATGGCGGTTCGGTGCAGCAAACCATGCTGGCGATTCAGGCGCTCAACCCCGATGCCTTTATCGGCGGTAACATCAACCGCCTGAAAACCGGCCAAGTGCTGCGTTTGCCGACGGCGGCGCAAAGTGTCGAGTTGGCCCAGTCCAAGGCTGTTGCCGAAGTCGCGACGCAAAACGCTGACTGGCGCAGTGGTCGGCGTACCGCGCCACGCGCTCAGCAGCTGGATGCCACCGCGCGCAAACCGGCAGCCACGGCGCAACCCAAAGCTGAAGTCAAAGATGGCTTGAGCCTGGTTGCAGGGCAGGCGGGCAAGGGCGCGGGCAGCGACGCCAAGAATGTCAGCGACAAGCTGGCGATGACCCAGGAAAGCCTCGACAGCAGCCGTCGTCAAAGTGCCGAGTTGCAAAGCCGGGTACAAGACCTGCAAAGCCAGGTCGACAAGTTGCAACGCTTGATCGAATTGAAAAACAACCAGTTGGCCAAGTTGCAGGGTGAAGCTCCCGCGCCGCTCGACGCCAGCGCTGCCTTGCCAGCCAGCCTGGTAGGCGAGGCGGCAGACACACCTGAAG